>JAPKZC010000979.1:2848-4858 GCA_026394025.1 Candidatus Solibacter sp. | reverse complement strand
GCGTTTCTCGAGCGCGGCGCGCAGCTTCGGGTCCACCAGCGCCGGGATATCGGCGCTGGTTCCCTCGGCGGCAGGTTGATGATGGATCGCCCGCACCGCCGAATCCGCCTCCAGGTGCTTGGAGCGAAAATAGGACACGACGGCATCCAGCGACTGCCTGGGGGAGACGGACAGTTCCCGGGAGAGATCGGGAAAACCAAGGGAGTAGTTCATCGGTACGCTTTCGCCTTTTCTTTGCTACCTTACAACGAAAGCGGGTCGCGAAACAAGCCGTTGACCGGCTGAAGCCTGTCGCACCAGCTAAATGGGGAGGCTGAGGCCGCGCAGACCGCGCACGAACTCGTAGCGCTCCAGGGTGGCGGCGATCTGATAATTCGGATAATCCTCATCCGGGCTGGCACGAACCCGGTCGGTGCGCAGGACCTTCCCCATGCATCGCAAGCTGATGGATTGCGGTCCTTCGGTGTTCAGGACAATCACATACTCGATGGGTCCACCGAGATCCGGCTCTCTGTTTGCGGTGAACAAGACTCCACTGGAACTGATGTTCTTGGTGAGGCCAGCAAGCGTCACGCGGTCGGCGCCGGAACGGGTAATGGAGAGTGGGAGTTGGAGTTGGAAACGCCGGGTTCGTCGCTGTTCCATGTGTTGATGACTAAGATGTTAGGTGCAATACACTATCCGGGTCAATAGAACTGGCCTACCTGGAATGGGCAAAGGTACTAGGCTTGAGGCACCACAAGTACGGTGGGGGGGACTTCGAGCAACGTAGAGGAAACCAACCGGGGCGCACTCCCGCACGCCCCGGAGAGGAATAACTAGGCGACCTTCACGAAAATGATAACCATGACGTAGAGGGCAAGCGATTCGATCAGCACCAAGCCCAAGAGAAGGGCGAAGCGGATGGCGGCGGAAGCGCCGGGATTGCGCGCCATACCTTCGGCGGCAGCCGCAACGGCCTTGGCCTGAGCCAGTCCGCACATACCGGAAGCAATCGCCATGGAGAAGCCGGCGGTGATGGCGACCCAGTGTCCGTTGGCGGTTTGGTTGCCCGGCGTCTGGCCGAACAACATCGGGCTGGCGAGCAACAGCAGTGCCACCAGGAACAACATCTTCTTTGTCATCGTACACTCCTAAGAAATCGCCCCCAGGAGGTGGTCCCCGTCATCCTCGTGCAGCCGGGTTCACGCTGAAAGGGCGGCATAATGCCGGAATTAGTGTTCGTGCGCAACCGCTCCGGCCACGTACATCATGGTCAGGAGCATAAAAATATACGCCTGCAGGATGGAAACGAAGATGTGCAGGCCCATGAAAATCGCCGGGAACAAAAGCAGCGTCAGCTTGAGAAACACCATGGTCACCTGCTCGCCCGCGTACATATTGGCGAACAGACGGATGGTGAGCGACAGCGGGCGCGCCAGGTGGCTGACCAGTTCGATGGGAATCATCAGGGGGGCCAGGAAAGGCATCGGGCCGGCGAAATGCGCCAGATACTTCACGATGCCGACGGCCTGAACGCCCACAATGTTGTAGTAGAAAAAGGTGGCGATGGCGCAACCGGCCGGAACCGACGGCACCATGGTAGGCGACTCCATCCCCGGGATGACGCCGATCAGGTTCGAAAACAGGATAAAGATGAAGAGGGTTCCGAAATACGGCAGGTACTGGCGGCTGCCATGCCCCACCTGCTCATGCGCCTGGTCCCGCAAGAAATCGTAGATTAGTTCGAACGTGTGCTGTAGCTTTCCCGGCTGGTCGGCGGAGAGCCGCGACTTCAGAAAGGCGAACAGCACGATGATAATCGCTGCGACCACGACTTGCATGGTGACGAAGTTGGCCCACGGCCGAGCTTGGTGCGCCATCCCGGCAATTCCGATCAGCGAGTTGCCCACGCCGGCAAGATAATCGTTGAACAGCTTAGTGATCCACAGTTCCGTTTCGTGCATACGCCAGTTCGAGAAGGATTTCGATAATAACCGCCGCAACCGAGACAAACAGGCCCGAAAGTGC
>JAPKZC010000979.1:0-2837 GCA_026394025.1 Candidatus Solibacter sp. | reverse complement strand
ATATAACATAGGCGCTACCGCCCAACAGCACGTAGCGCATGCCCAGGAAGACGGCTTTCCGCGGTTTTCCGGCCTCTCCGCCGAGGGCTTCCACCAGTTGTTTCAGCCAGCGGAAGTTGAGCGCGGAGACCGCCGTCCCGACCACCCATCCGGTGCCCCACCACCAGCCCCGCCAGGCGAACAATGCAACGGCCCCGCCGGCGCCGATCACCCACATCAGTTTCCAGATGCGCGCCACGGCGCGATCCATCCAGATTTCGTCGGGTGTTGCCGACTCACCCTCACTCGTCATCGCGCGTGTCCCGCATCAGTTGCCGGATGAGTTGCACAAATCCGGCTACGATTCCCAGAATCAGCCCTGGGATGTAGAGCCACGTGGTGCCGAATTGCTTGTCCAGCAGGTATCCGAGCCCATAGCCGACCAGCGCCGACACGGGCAGCAGGAACCCGAGCGACGTGTATTCGCCGACCATTACGGGCCATGGTTTCTTCGCCACAAGTACAGTCTAATGCCTGGCGCGGTCCGCCGCCTCTTTTACCAGAAAGCCCATCTTGGGGTGGGAAGGTTCCATGATGGGGTGTACGCCGAACTCCTCGAGCGCCTCGGTAGTGTCCGGTCCGATGGAACACACCTGGCACCGGCGCAAATTCCGCAACGCGGCGTCCTCAATTCCGAGTTCGCGCGCCACCCGCGCGAGGTGGACCATCTGGATGGCGGTGGTGAATAGCGCCACGTCGAAGGCTCCCGCTGCGAGGAGGCGTGCCGCGTGGCGCAGGGGTTCGATATCCTCCGGCAGACTCCACTGGTAGACGCGCACCGGCGTTACTTGCGCACCGCGGGCGCGCAGTCCCGCCAACAGGTCGGCGCTGGGGCGGCCGTATTCCTGCACCGCGATGCGGCGCTCGGGCCGTCCTTCGGTGGCCGCCAGGATCTCCCGCCAGGTGTTGGGTTCCGGCGCCACGATGGCCGCCTTGAGGCCCATTTCGCGCAGCGCCGCGGTGGGTTTCGGCCCGCGCGCCACCAGAGTCACGCGCCCCAGAGCCTCGGCGAACGCCGCCTCGGGATGGCGCGTGGCCAGCAGACGATTCAACTGGCGCGTGCCGACTCCCGTCAGCAGGATGACCATATCGAACCCGCCGGCGAACAATTGTTCCGCGAAAGCGAACGCTTCCTGGTTCTCCGCCAGCGGAATCTCTCGCATGGAAGGCGCCACGAACGGCTCGCCCTCCTGCTTGCGGATTAATTGCTCCATTTCCGCCGCGCGCCGGCTTTCCAGTGCGAGCACGCGCAATCCGCCAAACCCCATGTCGCGATTATAGCGGCGATCCCGGCAGGGCGTTCTCCGCCGGTGATGGTTGGGGTGCCAAACGACTTTTCAAACTTCTTCGTCCACCGTCGATATGCATATTGTGAAGACATTCCTGCGGCAGGCAGAGGACATTCTGGAGGTTGCGGTGGCCGCGGATGGCGATGCCGGGAATCTCGCCATCCTGATCGATAGCCAGGGCGGTATGCGTATGCTCGACCCCGTGGGATGGTCGCTCCCCGCCCTATGCGCGGAGTTTGGCGCCCGTGCCGTCTATACGGTGGAACGGCGCGCCCACACGGTCCGCGTGGAAGGATGGGGCGGCGGAGAACGTTGCCTGATCCAGCGCAATCTCGGTCCGCACCGGCAGGGGACGGCCCCATTCCTCCACCCTCCTCAGATCCAGAAACAGACAGTAGTACTGTGAAGTGGTGTACCGAGCGGTAGTACCGCCAGGACTTACACACATGCGGCAGGATCGGGCATGCTCGTAGCAGAGACCGAGCACATGAAACCGGACAGCGATTACTACGAAGTCCTGCAGATTAGCCGCAACGCGGACATCGAGACCGTTCATCGGGTTTTTCGAATGATGGCCACTCGGTTTCATCCGGACAACCCGAAGACCGGAGATACCGAGACCTTCCTCCGTCTCAAGCGCGCTTACCAGGTGCTGGCGGACCCGGTGCAGCGCGCGCAATACGACAGCGCCTGCCAGATCGAGGACCAGGAGCCGCTTCCGATTTTCGAACTCAAGGACTTTGTCTATGGCCTCAAGGGGGAAGTGAACCGCCGTCTGGGCGTACTATCGCTTCTCTACAATCGGCGCCGCGCGAACCAGGACACGCCGGGGCTATCCGTGCTGGACCTGGAAAAACGCATGGCTTTCCCGCGGGAGCATCTGAACTTCGCATTGTGGTACCTGCGGGCAAAAGGATATGTCCACCAGGAGGACAACTCCGATTGTGGAATTACGGCTGAAGGCATCGATTATATCGAAGCTCACTCTTCCACCGACGAACTGGTGAAAAAGATGATCCATGCCGGACCGTGCGCCGGAACGCAGTTCACGGATGAGAGCGGTGTGGTGGGGTCGTCGCAGGCCGCACGAGAGGCCACCGGGGATGCGCGTCCTACTCTTTTAGCTTTGGCCAACTGAGCCAGCCCGCCTGGCGCCGCGCGCCGCCCGCGCATTACCCAACTGCCTTCCATCCGGACAACCCCAGCACCGGTTCTCAGACGGCCACGCTTCCCGATCTCAAACAAGCGTGCTCCGGTGACCGCCGCGGAGTTGGTAGAGGATCCGGGAAGTGTCCGGAAATAACCAGAGGCTGCACCTCGTGAAATCCCAAGAAGAAGGTGCCGGGTTATCCCTGAGGCTCTTGGCGGCTCTGGTACACCAGGCCAAGCCTGGCTGATCTTGTGAATTGAAAGGAATTCACCATGTAAATTGCTCGTTCGTGCATGTAGCGGAGCCGGAGCGAGGCGGCGTAATCTGTCTGGCGGAAACCGGGGAAGCAAACCTGCGAG
>JAPKZC010001152.1 GCA_026394025.1 Candidatus Solibacter sp. | reverse complement strand
GCGCGCCCAAGGACTACTGCTTCGAGCTCAACGATCCGCCCGGAACGGAAACCCTATTCGTGGTGCTCTCCAGGTCTCCGCGGGATTTCTTTGAGCTGTACGATGCCATCAAGGCGCCGGTGAATCCGGCGCCGGCGAACAGCCCCAGATCCAATCCTGTTCAATTGGCCGACGCGCGCCTGGTGAATTCGGCGGTGGAGAAGATGGCCAAGGCATTTGGCACGCGCGACCTGGTGATCAAGAAGGTCACTCCGGCCACTGACAAACAGGAGACGGACTACTCGGTCTACGTAGTGAACGGTTCCGACAAACCGTCGTCCACGGTGGTGAAGAAGGTCGAGATTCGCCACCGGTAGGACCGCGAAGCGACCCCTCCCTCACGGTCGGGGCTCCGATTGACGAGACTTCATCCGAGCCACGACCGTAAGGGAGGGGTTGCCGCGCCACTATCTCCGTGCCGCCTTGGCGGGCCAGCCTTCGATTTTCTCGGGGCTGCCGAGAACGGTCAAGGTGAAGGGCGCCTTGGTAAAAGCCTCGATAGTGCCTTCAAATCCCAGGACCGTGCCGGCTTCGGCATCGTTGGGGAACGCGGTATCAAGCTTCAGGATGACTTCCTCGGCTGTGGCGTCGCCGACGCCGAGGACGAGTTCCTTGGGCTTGCCGGCGGGGGTGGTGCGGAGCAGTGTTCCCTTGAGCCGCATGGGAAGCGGGGTATTAAGCAGCGATGCGGCGAAATAGGCATCGCCATCCGGTGCTTCCAGGCGCCTGCGCAGGCGAATCCAGGATGCCAATTGAGGATTGGTGCGGTTGAGTTCCTCGTCCTGCTTGCGCAGCGCGGCGGCGGATGCCGATTCAATATCAAAACCGGCGGGCGGGAAGGTGGCCGCCACCGTGGCAATCCGCAACTGATCGAGCCCCGCGGTTTCGCCGTGGTAGGTAGCATACAAGCGTTCCAGGATGGTGCCCAGTTGACGCCGCTGCCCGTCGGGCAGGGCGCCGGCGTCGCGGTAGGAGGTGGCGCGCGCCAGGTGCCACAGGGCGGGGACTTGATTTCCCGGCTGCCGGTCCAGCGCCATTACAGTTCCGAGCCATGCGGAGATCTCAGCGCGGTTAGGGTCCTGTACCAGGCATTTGACGAACCTGGCTTCCGCGGCCGCGTAATCGGCGCGTTGCCACAAAATCCAACCGAGCGCGCGATGGGCCAGGAATTCGACTTCGCCCCGCCGTTTCTGCCACGCTTCGGGAGCCGTGGCGGCGGGCTTCTTGTCGGCGGCGAAGTAGGTGTTCAATCCGGCCAGCAACTGGCTGGCGGCTTTCTCGCCCGCCTCCAGCAAATCAGGCGTTACCACGCTTGCTTCTGGGACCAGCAGGGTACACCAATACAGGCCGACCAGGTTATCGGCGCCCCCTGCGATCATCTCCCGGGCGATTGCGAGCATGCGCGGGCTATCGCCGAGCGACTGCCAGGCCGAGAGATACAATTCCTGACGCACCTGCTGAAGCTCGGTCTTGGGGTACTTGGCTTTCCACTGGTCGAGCAATGCCAGACGCTTCTGGGGCGCCGCTTCGGCTCGAATGTTGAGCACCAGATCGTACTCGTTGCGGTCCGTCCATTTGGCGGGGGCGGCGGCAAGCGTTGCCACGCAGGCGGCGATCACGCCCAGCCACTGGAAATGGCGACAGTGCTTCATGGCTTTTTTACCGTGACCACGTTCTTGGAGAGTGGGGTAACTTCCACGTCCTGGCGATTCAGAACCTTGCCATCCTGCATGGTGCGAATTTCATATTTGCCGACCGGCACGCGAACCGTGGCCGGAACCTGCGGGGCCACCTGCCTGCCGTCGTAGACTATCGGGGTTTCGCCCTGCGAGCCCTTGAACTCCACAAAGCCGAATTCCTGTTCCAGCACGACCGCGAGTTCGGCGCCGCCAGGTTTGACGTCAACCTGCCGGTTTTCCTTGCGGAAACCGTCCAACTGAATATGAACCATCTGTTTGGCGGGGGCGAGAGTGAGGAGACACGGGGACTGGCAGTGTTGCTCGGCGTCTCCATCGATGGTGAGTTCGGCGCCGGGCGGCTCGGTGGTCACCTTCACTGTCACGCCGGAGGGCCTGCGCACATTGCTGGAATTGAGCACGGGCGCGCCGCCGACGCGGCGGAGTTTCAAGTCGCGCTTATCGCCCGCCGGGAGCAGTTCCACGTGAAAAACGGCGTCGTTAATGGCGGACCCAGGCGGCACCAACGGACCCGGAACGGACGAAACCACCGGTTGCCCGGCGGGTTGAGCAACTTGGATTGGTGCCGGTTCCGCCAAATTGAGGTCCTTAGTCCACTTGCTCAGATCCACGGGCGCGGTTTGCAGGCGCCGCGCACCGGCATCCCAATCGGGAACTCCAAAATGCGCGCCGCTGAAAATCTCCTCGATCGGGGGAGGTTGCGGAATACCGGATTGCAGTTCCGTCCCGGCCTCCTTGGACACTGCGGAGAGTTCCTGTAACACCGCGTTGGCTTTCTTGGTGGATGCGGAGGTTCCCCGAATACGAATTGCTTTGAGCAGGCCGATGGCATCGGGCACGCGGTCGTTGAGCAGGTAGCTGTTTACACCCTGGAACGCGGCGTCGATCGAGAAGGGATCCAGCTTCACTGCTTGTTCGTACCGAAGCGCCGCGGCAGCGTAGTCGCCGGCTTCGAATCGCTCCTGTGCTTCCTTGCGCGCGGTGAGGTAGGGCAGCTTGTTCCGGGCTGCTTCCTCAAGGTTCCCGCCGGGCTTCTTCTTGAGGATCTGATTGATCAGGTCGATGGCTTCCGCCCAGTCTTCGCGCTGTTCGCGCCGTTGGGCGTCGTCGAACCACTTCTCCGCCACGGTCGGATCGTTCTCGGTGTCCTGATTGAGCGGAGGATGGAAATAGAAGCCGCCGGTGAGGCTGGAGATGGTCCACGGGGTCTGCCGGCCCTCGGTGGCATCGGAGACGCGCTTCTTAACCTTGTTGAAGACCTCATTGAGTTCGATCGTAAGGGAGGGTTGCTTGACATACTCGGAGAGCGCCTCCGTGAACCAGCTGTTGCGCCCATCCGGATTGTCGGCGGCCACCTGGCCGGGGCCGGTGGAAAAGGCGATGTAGGTTTCCTTGCCGGAATTCTGCGGTTGCGCCAAGCCGCCTTCGAGCGAGTATTTCTCAGCCACCGGATTGCTGCGGCAGGCGTCCAGAATGATGATATTCCTTTTAGCCCGCTTGCGGTTCAGCTCGTCGAAAATCTGGGCCACAGACATGCAACTGAATTTGGCGCTGGAGATGGAGTTTCCAGGGACGAAATCCACCGGAACCAGAAAGTTCTCATTGGCGATCTGCACGCCGTGTCCGGCATAGAAAAAGAGCGCGGTATCGTCCGGTCCCAACATATCCAGGAACTCGCCGATCTTGCTTTCCATGTCCGATTTCTTGGCGTTTTCCACCAGGATGGTGCGGAAGTTGGAAGCGCGCAGGGCGCTATCGATGGCGCGCGCGTCGTTGACGGCATTCTTCAGCGGACTCGTCGCATAGGCATCATTGCCGATGATCAGCGCTACCCGTTTGCCCCCCTCCTGGGCGTGGACCGCTGGGATTGTGGCTGCCAGGGACAACAGACCAGCCAGCGCGAGAAGCCGCCGGCATAAGCATCCAGGAAGTGCGATTCGCAGCATAGTTGTCTCCTTACTTCACTAGCGTGGACGCCGAGTTCCCAACGAATGCAACCTTGCGGCTGCGGTTATCCAAGGTCGGGTCATTCGTGGACTCGGCCGACGTGAGCCGGTTTCCACTGTAGGTGTATTTGATGTGGGAGGCCTTACCTGACCCCTGCACATCTTCGGCGACCAGCTTACCGTCCTGGTACTGCATGGTTCGCTCGTAAGTCTTGGCCTTGGCCTGGAAGCCGCGGATGGCGTTCAATTGCATGCCGCTCCAATCGAATTCCAATACCAGGTCTCCGGGAGTCCCCTTTGGACCACTCAGTTCCTGCGCGCGGCTGACGCGGCCGCTTTGGTCGTAAGTCAAACGGAAGTAGTAGACCTTTTCCCACACGTACGGGTTGAAGAAGCGGTTGCCCGCGATACCGAGCGCGACGTTCTTTCCCGTGAGCTTCTGGATGGCCACCGGATCGACGTAGGGGTTGTTGAGGAGGAGCACGGCAGACCGCTTGTAAGCCTCGTCGGGATCGTTGGGCGCGGCGGGGCGCGCCTCATCGCCGTCGGTGGCCCATGCCACCTGGCGCGCGCGATCGTCGTAGGCCAGAGTAATCTTCTTCTCGGGAGTGACGTGTTCGTTCTTCTCGAAGGTGGGGGTTACCGATTTGACCTTCTCGCCGTCCCACTCGAAGGCGGTCTTGAGCTTATTAGAGCCGTCGATGCGCTCAATGTGCGGCTGGAAGGCCAGGCTGATGGGGCAATAGTAGACGCCCTTGGGAAGAAGTTTCCCCGACAACCAGTTGATGTCGCCCTGCTCGGAAGGGCTGCTCTCCGCGATGGACCCCAACCAGCGGCGGACCTGCGCCCGCTCCTCGGGCTTGGCGTCGAGCGTATTGGAGACTTCCAGGTAGCGGGCGAAGTGCTCGCGGCTTTCCTTCGGTTTCCGCACGATCAGCGACGTCATACCGGCGTGATACAGCAGTTCGGCATCGTCGGACTTCATCTTCAGCCCCTGCAGGGCCAGTTGGTAAGCGCGGTTATAGCTGCCGTCCCCCCATGCCGCCTGCAGTT
>JAPKZC010001108.1:4875-5257 GCA_026394025.1 Candidatus Solibacter sp. | reverse complement strand
GGCACGGCGGCAGCGGCGGGCCGTATGGTGCGGGAGGCCGGGGGAGTGGTGGTGGGAATGGGCTTCGTAGTGGAGTTGACGTTCCTCAACGGGCGCGCGCGCTTGAGCGGGGACGAGGTCTTCTCGCTCCTTCAATACGACAAATGAGTGCCACGCGCCAGGCCCGGGTGCCCGCGCTGGCCAAAATCAATCTCGATCTGCGGGTGCTCGGCAAGCGGCCCGATGGTTTCCACGAGTTGCGTACCGTGTTCCAGACCATCTCCCTGGCGGACACCCTGGAGATCGCCTACACGCCGGCGCGCAAGACCGCGATTTCCCTTGAGGACGATCTCAAAATCGCCGATAACCTCGTGGTGCGCGCGGCGCGCCTGGTGATGGAAGC
>JAPKZC010001108.1:0-4859 GCA_026394025.1 Candidatus Solibacter sp. | reverse complement strand
CTGGCCGGATCGAGATGCGGCTCACCAAGCGGATCCCCATGGGAGCCGGGTTGGGCGGCGGATCGAGCGATGCCGCCGCGGTGCTGCTGGCGCTGCCGGTACTGATGGGACGCGCCGTGGATCTGCCGAAGTTGTGTGCCATCGGCGAGCAACTGGGCAGCGATGTTTCGTTCTTCTTATTGGGCGGCACGGCGGTGGGAATCGGCCGCGGGTCGGAACTGTTTCCGCTGCCGGACTCTCCGCCGCGGCAGGGCATTCTGGTGGCGCCGGGCATCCATGTGAACACGGCGCGGGCCTACCGCGACCTGAGCCCCCGTTTGACAACCGAATTACAACAAAATAAAATAGTTAGTTTCCAGTCGGTTACGTGGGACACGGGTAGTCTGGTTTCCGCCCGCAACGATTTTGAATCCGTGGTTTTCGAGCAGCACCGGAAGCTGGCTACACTCAAGAAACGATTGGTGCGTGCGGGTGCCACCGCGGCCCTGATGACGGGCAGCGGCAGCGCCTTGTTTGGCTTGTTCCCGGATTGTAACGGGATTTCCCGCGCAAAGGAGTTGTTGGGAGAAGTACGGACGTTTCCAATTTCGCTGGTCGGCCGCGCGCGATACCGCGCGCTGTGGCGGCGGGCACTGAAAGAGCACACAACGCCAGGATTATGGCCGCTTCAAAGCCGGTACACAGGATGAATCACGACCGCGACCGCCTCAAAGTATTCGCCGGCAACGCGAATCCAGCGTTGGCGCTGGAGATCTGCGAGGCGCTGGAACTTAAGCAGAGCCAGGCCAAGGTCAAGGTGTTTTCCGACGGCGAAATCTACCTTCAACTCAAGGAGAATGTGCGCGGAGAGGACGTCTTTGTGATCCAGCCCACTTGTACCCCGGTGGATCGCAACATGATGGAACTGCTGCTCATGATCGACGCGCTCAAGCGCAGCTCCGCACAGCGCATCACAGCAGTGTTACCCTATTATGGGTACGCCAGGCAGGACCGTAAGGACAAACCCCGCGTACCGATTTCGGCCAAGCTGGTAGCAGCGCTGCTGGAAACGGCGGGGGCGGACCGGGTCTTGACCCTGGATTTGCACGCCGCGCAGATTCAGGGCTTCTTCGATATCCCGGTGGATCACTTGTTCGCCATGCCGGTGATGATCGAGTACTTCCGCACGCAGGGTACGCCCGCTTTAACGGTGGTGTCGCCGGACGCGGGCGGTGTGGAGCGCGCGCGGGCGTTCGCCAAGAGATTGGGCGCTCCGCTGGCGATTATCGATAAGCGGCGGGAGGAAGCCAACGTCGCCGAAGTCATGAACGTCGTGGGCGACGTGAGTGGGCGGAATTGTCTGTTGGTGGACGACCTGATCGATACGGCAGGCACGCTGGTAAAGGGTGCCGAGGCTTTGCTCGTAAAAGGGGCGGCCAGTGTTTCGGCGTGTGCCACCCACGCGGTGCTTTCGGGGCCGGCGGTGAGCCGGATTGAAGAATCCGAGTTGAAAGAAGTGGTGGTTACGAATTCGATCCCGCTTTCGGAAGAGGCGCGGAAATCGAGCCGGATCATCTCGTTGTCGATCGCGAAGTTGATGGCGGATGCCATACGGTCGATCCACGACGAGACTTCGGTGAGTACTTTGTTTGTGTAGGGATTTACGGGTATCTTCGAACCCACGTTAGCCCCACCGGGCGAATCGGACTTCGAAGGCCCGATACAGGAGAAGCGAACTTGAGAAAAGATATTACGGTAGCCGCCGAAGTGCGTACTTCGCGCGGCAAGAATGAAGCGCGCCGGACGCGCGCCGCGGGGAACATCCCGGCGGTGGTTTACGGCGCTTACCAGGACCCGGTCAGCGTCGCGGTCAACCCGAAAGAACTCAGCAAGATCATTCGTTCCTCCACGGGACTAAACACCATCTTCACGCTCGCGGTTGCGGGCGGCGAAACCACACCCGTTATGGTGGTGGACCGGCAGGTGGACCCCATCAAGGGACTGCTGTTGCACGCCGATCTCAAACGCATAGACTTGACCAAGCGCATCCGCGTCACTGTCCCCGTAGTCACTTCCGGCGAGCCCGCCGGCGTCAAGGTGCAGGGCGGATTGCTCGAGATCATCTCACGCGCCGTCGAAATCGAGTGCTTGCCGGACGAAATCCCGGAGAACTTCACGGTGGTGGTGAGCGAGCTCCTGATCGGTCAGAGCAAGCGCGCCAGCGACGTGGAAGTCAGCGGTTCGATGAAGCTGGTAAGCGACCCGCAGACCGTAATCGCGCACATCGTGGCGCTGCGTGCCGAAGAAGTGGTCGCGCCGGTGGAAGGCGTCGTCCCGGTTGCCGGAGCCGTTGTCGCCGCCGAGCCCGAAGTGGTCAAGAAGGGCAAGAAGGAAGAAGAAGCCGCCGAAAAGGAAAAGGGCAAGAAGAAGTAGGGCGCCATGTTCCTGGTGGCCGGTTTGGGGAACCCGGGCGAAGAGTATGCGCTTACGCCGCATAACCTGGGGTTCCTGGCGGTGGACCGGCTGGCGGAGCAGCATGGAATACGCATCACCCGCAGGGATTCCAGGGCGCTGGTCGGTGTGGGCGAAATCGACGGGCGCGAGGTGATGCTGGCCAAGCCGCAAACGTTTATGAATCTCAGCGGCACGTCGCTTGCGCCGCTGATGGAAAAGCACGGAATCGAAGTGGGCCAGCTGGTGGTTGTATATGACGAGTTGGACCTGCCCTGGAGAGCGTTGCGAATCAAACCCAAGGGCTCGGCAGCCGGGCACAACGGAATGAAATCGACCATCCAGAGCTTGAAGACCAACGAGATCGTGCGGGTACGATTAGGGATTCATCCGGGCCATCCGATTCGGGATGGCGCGGAATTTGTGCTGGCGCCCATCAAGCGCTCGCAAATTAAGGAATTGGACGAATTCGTGGGCTTCGCGGCCGGCGCGGTTCGTTCGATAATTGCCGAAGGCGTCGAAATGGCCATGACGAGATACAATCGTCGCGCCCCAGGCTTAAACATAGAGGAAGCATGACACGGATTTACGAAGAGCTGTTCATAGTAAAGCCGGATGCGCCAGATGAAGAGGTCGATGCGTTCGTTGAGACCATAAAGACTCAGCTAACCACGGCAGGCGCAACGGTAGACAAGGTCGATAAGTGGGGCAAGCGCAGGCTGGCTTACCGCGTGGACAAGTACCGGGAAGGGACTTACGTTCTCTTCCAGTTCTCCGGGGAGCCCACCGTGGTCAGGGAATTGGAACGCCGTCTGCGAGTTTCGGACGTGGTTCTGAAGTTCCTCACGGTACGCATCGACGAGACGCTCAAGCGTTTGGACAAGCGCAAGAAGGAACGGGACAAGCGGGCGGCGAAGCGCGCCTTGAATGCCCCGGCCACGCCGGTTCCGGCGCAGCCTTCCCTGGCGCAACAGATGACCGAACCACCAACTGCGGGACCAGTACCGGGCGCGCCCCTTCCGGGCCTGCCGAAGGAGGCATAAGCCATGGCCGAATCTAAAGGAAGACCAGGCAGCGCGGGGCAGCGCCCCACCGGCGGCGACAAGGCGGTTGCCACCCAGAAGAAGCAGTATTTCCGGCGCAAGAAGGTATGCCGGTTCTGCGTCGAGAAGATCGACGATATCAACTACAAGGACACGAAGATGCTGCACGCCTTCGTGGCGGAGCGGGGCAAGATCGTGCCGCGCCGCATTTCGGGCGTGTGCGCGCCGCACCAGCGGCGGCTCACGGACGCGATCAAGAAGGCGCGGAACATCGCGCTGCTGCCGTTCGCGGCCGCGTTCTAAGTAGGAGGAAATATGGAAGTCATTCTCAGAGAAGACATCGAAAAGTTGGGTACCCGCGGCCAGATAGTCAAGGTGGCATCCGGGTACGCCCGCAATTTCCTGCTGCCCAAACGCATGGCCGTGGCGGCCACCGAATCCAACAAGAAGATTGTGGAGCAGGAACGTCAGGCGCACCTCCGGAAGGAAGTCAAGGCTCAGGGCGAGGCCCAGGATCTGGTCAAGATCATGACCGGGGCCACCGGCCGGATCGCGCAAAAGGCCGGCGAGAACGACCAGCTATTCGGCTCGGTGACGAGCAAGGATATCGCTGAAGCTCTGGCCGCGCAAAACTACAGCATCGACCGCCGCAAGATTCAACTGGAAGACCCGATTCGCCAGTTGGGTGAATACAAAGTACCGGTGCGGTTGCATAAGGACGTCACGGTGGAAATCACCGTGGTGGTCGGCAAAGAAGAGTAGCCGCAGCACCAAAGGCAAGAAGGGGACAGACGCGTTTTCCGGCGGTTCGCGGAAGGCGCCCCTGTCCCCTTTTCTTATGCGAGGATCATTTCGGCGGCGTGGAAATCGACGAGGTGTCCTTCTTGCGGGATGAGAATGCCTTCGTAGGGGATATGGGCCGCGTCGATCTGGTGAACGATATCGGCGGCCTGCCACTGGCAGGGAATCAGGATGATGTCGACGGGATTCTCAACCAGCCAGCGGTGGGAACGGATGATCTGACCCGTGCCTGGAACCAACGTGCCGGCTTTGGCCGGGTCGGAATCCACCACGATTGGAAACTGGCGGGCATCCATGCGATAGGCTTCGAGGAAGGCGGCGGATTCCCCGGCGCCCCCCCAGATGGCGATGCGCAGACCGGTGGTGTGCCACGCGCGAAGTTCAGCGGCAATGCTGCGTTCCATGTCGAACATCTCATCGGCACGATGGAGGCCGAACTTTAGCCAGGCCGCCTGCCCAGGTTCGATCGACCAGGTCTGATAAGGTAGCCATAGAGAAACTATGCGGAAACCGGCGGTATTTCTGGCTCACGGGTCACCCATGTCGGCGTTGGGGGGCGACGCCCATGCGGCGGCGCTGCGCGCG
>JAPKZC010000227.1:6208-7547 GCA_026394025.1 Candidatus Solibacter sp. | reverse complement strand
GCTTCCGCCACCCGCGCCTCCATCTGCACATCGCACCCGTCAAACGTTCCCTTCGTGAAGCGCGCCGCTTCCAGCGCCATCTGCACGTTCATCCCGAAATCCACTACATTGGCCACGAATTGCGCGTGTGCCTGCGATTGGTTCCATCCCCCCATGATGCCGAACCCGATCGCCAGTTCGTCCTTGCGCATGAACGCCGGAATAATCGTGTGCAGCGGACGCTTCCGCCCCGCCAGCGAATTCGGTTTGCCGGGTTCCAGTTCGAAACCCGCCCCGCGATTGTGGAACGAGAAGCCTGCCCCGGGTGCCACCATCCCCGTCCCATACCCTGCGTAGTTGCTCTGGATCAACGATACGATGTTGCCTTCCTTATCGATCGCCGACATATAGATGGTCTCGCGTCCGCGCGCGTCCAGATTCGCGCTCAGCTCCGACGGCAGCACTTTGCACGACGCCTTCTCCATGTCGATCAGCGCCGCGCGTTTCTTGCCCAGGTCCTTCGACAGCATTTCCGCCACCGGCACCGGTCCGAATCGCGGATCCCCCACATAGCGCGCCATGTCCGCATAGGCTAACTTCTTGGCCTCAATCATCACGTGCAGCGCCGCTGCGGAGTTGTGTCCATAGTCCTTCAGCGGAAAAGCTTGTCCCACACGAGGTTGTACTTCTGGCTCCAGGTGCCCGGGCGGTCGAAGGCCAGGCGATAGTGGTCGCCATCGGATGCCATCTTCTGCCACTTCCTCACCATCGACTCGGCGAGCTTCCCCTTGTAGTAGCCGTCGCGGCCTTTCGCCGCAACCTGCCGCAGCGATTCGCCCAGCGCCGGGTTCTTGAAAACGTCGCCCAGCCGCGGCCGCACGCCGCCCGGCATGTAAGTCTCCCGGTAGCCCGGCTGTTTCAGGAGCGCCTGGGTGATCCAGCCGCGCGCCCCCATCTCCGGCAGCGGGAATCCATTCTCCGCATAGAAGACCGCCGGCGCCAGCAACTCCCCGAACGTCTTGCTCCCAAAGCGCCGCCGCAGCGCGTCCCACCCGGCCACACAGCCCGGCACCGTAATGGTGTGGACACTTCTGGCGTCGATCTTGTCGATCCCCTTACCCTTCAGGTAATCGATAGTCAATGCCTTCGGGGTCCAGCCACTCGAATTCAGCCCATAGACCTTCCCGGTCTTCGCCTCGTACACGATGGCGAACAGGTCGCCGCCCAGCCCGTTGACATACGGTTGCGTGAGCCCCAGCACCGCGTTCGCCGCGATCGCGGCGTCGATGGCGTTGCCGCCCGCCTCCAGCATCTTGGCCCCGGCCTGCGAAGCTAGAAACTGCGACGCGGCGACGATTCC
>JAPKZC010000227.1:0-6196 GCA_026394025.1 Candidatus Solibacter sp. | reverse complement strand
CCGTACTTCGTCACGATCATCGACCGCGCCTGCTCACGCCCCGGCGGTGGCGGAGCAGCCAGCGGGTCGTCCTGCCCGAAAGCACCGAAGCAAACCAGCAACACGGCACAAAGCAATTTCATAGCGGGAGTGTAACATAAGGACCGCCTCCCGGAACTTGCCGAACCGTGTCTGACGCTATGCGCGCTTGTCCTTGGAGTAGCACAGCCCACTCAGGTCGCATTTCCCGCAGGCAGGAGTGCGCGCCATGCACAGCGCGCGCCCGTGCAGAATCATCTGGTGCGAGAACAGGATCCATCGTTCCTTGGGGACGAGTTTAATCAGGTCTTGCTCGATCTTCACGGGGTCGGAATTCTTCGTTAAATCCAGCCGCGCCGAGAGCCGCGAGACGTGGGTGTCCACCACCACGCCGGACGCGATTCCGTAGGCGGTGCCCAGCACCACGTTCGCCGTCTTGCGCGCCGCCCCCGGAATGGTGAGCATTTCTTCCATGGTCTTCGGCACCACGCCGCCGAATTCGTTGACCACGCGCTGGGCTGCGCCCACAATCGACTTCGCCTTGTTATTGAAAAATCCCGTGCTGCGTATGTCCTGCGCCAGCACCTCCGGATGCACCGCGGCGAAATCGCGCGGCGTGGGGTATTTGGCGAAGAGGCCCGGAGTGACTTCGTTCACCCGCTTATCGGTGCATTGCGCCGACAGAATCGTGGCCACCAGCAACTCCCACGGATTGCGATGCGCCAGCGCGCAGGTGGCGCCGGGGTACATGCGGTCCAGGAGGCTCAGGATTTCGGCCAGGCGCGCCTTGCGTGCCGCTGCGGTTTTGGGTGGTTTCACGTAAGCTCGTAGTTGGTCATGAGAGAGCGCCTTCTTCTGCTCGCCGCTGCGTTGGTTGCCTTTGGCGCTTCGCTTGGTTCGGGCTTTCACTTTGACGATTATGCCATTTTCTCCGACCCCGCCCTGCAATCGGCGCGCGGTTGGCTGGATGTCTGGGCGCCGCTCCAGACGCGTCCGCTCACCTATTTGACGTTCTGGCTGAATCGCCAGATCGGCGCCGGCGATCCGCTGGGCTATCACCTCTTCAACCTGCTGTTTCATCTGGCCGCCGTGCTGCTGGCCTGGGAGTGCCTGCGACGGTTGCTGCCAGAGCGCACCGCGCTGATCGCGGGCGTGCTCTTTGCCATGCACCCGATGCAATCCGAAGCCGTCAATTACGTTTGGGCGCGCAGCATCGTGCTGGCAGCCCTCTTCTGTTTCGCCGCCCTCTGGCAGTGGCTCGAAGGCCGTCCCTGGGTCGCGCTCGCGTGGTTCGCTCTGGCGCTGCTCGCCAAGGAGGAATGCGCTGCGTTTCCGCTGTTGCTGGTTTGGTTGGAGTGGCGCGGCAGTCTGCCGGGAGCGCGGAAATCGCGAGGCGCGATGGCCGCCATGTTCGCGCTCGCTCTGGCGGCCGGGGCGCGCGTCATCTGGGCCACCGCCGTGATCCCCGGTGCGCCCGCCGGCCTGCAAGCCGGCATCTCTCCAGCTCAGTATCTGCTGGTGCAGGGCGCTGTGATCTGCCGCTACCTGCAACTCGTGGTGGTGCCCTACGGTTTCACGGTGGATCCCGATATCGCGTTTGGTCCATGGGTGGCAATTGCGCTGTGGGCGCTGATCTTGGGCGCCACGTTCTGGCTGTGGCGTCTGGAGCGCACCTGCGCCACCTGGTGGGTCGCCGGGCTGATCCTGCTGATCCCGAGCTCTTCCATCTTCCCTGCCGCCGACCTTTCCGCCGACCGCCGCATGTATCTTCCGATGTTCGCCTTCGCGGTGGTCGCCGCCCTGTTGCTGGCGCGCGTGAAAACGCCCGCGCTACTCGCCGCTATCGCGCTGCTGCTGGCCGGACTCAGCATGCAGCGAACCGTGGTCTGGCTCACCGAGGAATCGCTCTGGCGCGAGGCCGTCGAACGCTCGCCGAAGAAGCTGCGCCCCAAACTGCAACTGGCGCGCGCCTTACCTGCCGCCAAAGGCCTGGAATTGCTCGCCAAGGCGCGGTTGGATGCTCCTTACGACCCGGCCATCGCCACCGAAACCGGCAAGATCCTGCTCAGCGAAGGCCAGCCCGACGGCGCCCTGGAAGAATTCGGACGCGCTCTGGCGCTGGCCCCCATGGACGCGCGCAATATCAATAACCGCGGGGTCGCGCTACTGGCGCTGGGGCAAACCGAAGCCGCCCGCGCCGATTTCGAACGCGCGCTGCGCGCCGACCCGTCGCTCGTCGAAGCCAGGGAAAACCTGGCCAAGCTGCCCCCCAGGCCGCAATGAGCGCGTCGGCCCGCGCAAGAAAAACATTTCCAACTCGTTCAAAAACTTGTGGCGTTCGATTGACTCGCTGACGGTGCCGCCTTAGTCTCCAGGTAGGACCAAAGGAATCCCAGTCATGGGCAAGAGAATCCATCACATGGGTATGACGCTTGCGAAGGAAGAGCATGATCGCTTTCACCAGCAATCTCCCAACTTAAACCCAGAGCAGCATGATGCCCTCATGAAAAAACTCGGTGTCACCAGGGAGCAGGGGTGTAGCTGCCCGGCTACGCGCCGCCGGCGGGAGCGGTGATCTGTACGTCGGTGGTAACGTTCTGCCAGTCCGCCAACTCGTAAATCTTACGCTTGGTGTTGAGCGGCACGGACATCTCCTTGGATTCCATCGGCGCCAGATCGATGCTGAAGGAGAAAGTTCCCTGCGCGTCCTCCTCGGATTTCTGGGTGCGCCCCCAAATGGTGACGTTTCCGGCCAACCCGTTGATATCCGCCGGGGAGTGATTAATTATGACGAACTTCGCCATCGTTTTCTTTTTGGCATCCTGCACGAAGCGCACGCCGGAGACTTCGATATATTTCTGTAGCGGGTTGGTTTTGGCTCCGGGTTTCGCTGTCGGGCTTTCCACGCTGGCGATGGGCGCCGGGCCGTTGCCGGCCGAACCGCGATTGGTGGACACCATCCAGAGGATGCCGAATACCACGCCGGCGATGGCCAGCGCGAATACGATGGTCATCAGCCACACCGGCAGATTGAGTCCCCGCCCGCGCGCGGGCGCGCCAGGCATCGGATAGTATCCCGGGGGCGGCGCTTGGGGCTGCGGCGGATAATGCCCCGGTGGCGGCGCCGGTGGCTGCGGCGGCTGGTAGTACGCCTGCTGTGCAGGCGGTGGTGGCGCTGCGTAAGCCGGCGGAGGTACGGTACGGGCTGGTCGGCCGGCGGCGCGGGCGTGGGCTCGCCGGCGGCGGCCTTCTTGGAGCAATCCGGGCAATCGTTATAAGCCGGGGGAACTTCGCGTCCGCATTGCGGGCAGATCCACGTGAACATGCACTCGCCTCTCTTTATCAATGTACCGCGCGCCTGGGGCGCCTTACCGGATTCCGGCGAACGAATACATGCGGCCGGCCGCTTCTTTGTCCCGCCGGAAGGAGTCGAACTCCTCGCCCCGGCACATCGTGCACAAGTACGACGCATAGATTCGCGCTGGCGTTACGCCGGTTTCCTCAAGCTGCCGGCGATTGGCGGCCGTAAGGTCGATGTGCCCTCTTCCCTGCCCTCCGAACTGCGCCGCCACCTCCGCGCCTACCTCGTAACAGCACTTGCCGATGCCGGGACCGATGGCCGCGTGCACGTCTTCGGGGCGCGTCCCAAAACGCCGGCCCATGGCGGCAACGGCGCCTGCCGCGATGCGCGCCGCCGTGCCGCGCCAACCGGCGTGAACCGCGGCCACCGCTCGCGAGCGTTCATCCACCAGCAGAACGGGAATGCAATCCGCGGTTTTGACCGCCACCACGCTGCCGGGCTGATTTTCGAGCAGCGCGTCGCCTTCGCCCAGAATGCCCACCCGCCCCTCGGCGGCCACGCACGAAGAAGAGTGAATCTGTTTCAGGGTGGCGAGCTGCGCGAAGCATGCCGGGATATCGGCCAGGCGCGTACCGAAGCCGTGCACCAGCCAGGGAAACTCGTCCAGCTCGGTGACGCGGTAGATGTTCTCGGGGTCCCGGTAGAACACGTCTATATGGGGTGCTGGGTCTGCGCGATGCGGATCTGCGACTTGAAGTTAGCCAGCATGGATTCATCCAGGCGGACTTCGGTGGGCCGCTTCACCAGGGTGGTCATCTGGTCGATCTTGTCCTGCAGCTTCATCAGCGCGTAGAAAAGATTTTCGGGCCGCGGCGGGCACCCCGTGAGGTACACATCCACCGGCACGATCTTATCCACGCCCTGGAGCACGGAGTACGTATTGAACGGTCCGCCCACGCTCGAACACGCACCCATGGAGATGCACCACTTGGGGTCCGGCATCTGGTCCCAGATGCGTTTCAGCACGGGCGCCATCTTGAGCGTCACCGTGCCGGCGACAATCATGAGGTCGCTCTGCCGCGGGCTGGGACGGAACACTTCCGCCCCGAAGCGGGCAATATCGAAGCGCGAGGTGCTGGCCGCGATCATCTCAATGGCGCAGCACGCCAGACCGAACGTGAGCGGCCAGATGGACGATTCGCGCGCCCAGTTGAACACGTGGTCCACGCTCGTGGTGACGATGTTTTGTTCGAACTGGTTTTGGATGAAGGAAGACATTTAAGACGCATTCTATCACTACGCGGGCGGCAATCTGCGCCCCGCGATGCGCAGGCGGCGGTAGTCGGCGGACCAAATGCCGTCACGCAGCAGGTGAGGCGCTGCGTAGTCACTGACCAGGCGGAGAAACTCGCCCGCGCCAGCGTCATCGAGCGGTTCCATAAAGCGGCTGCCGAACATGCGGAACCAGGCTTCCAGGCCGCGCTCGCCATCCTTTAATGGAGTCGGGCGGTCGAAGAGATGGGCGAAGGTGACTTCGATACCGCAACGTTCCAGGATGGCGGAGTACTCGGCGACGCTGGGGTAGTACCAGGGGTTGAAGCGCTCGGGCTGGTTGATGCCCAATTGGCGAAGCGCGTGGTAGGCGCTGTCCACAAGGATCTGGATATTGCCGCGGCCGCCCAGCTCGAAGACCAGGCGGCCACCGGGTTTGAGCGCTCGGACCATGGCCGCGGCGGCAATTTCGGGCGGCTGCACCCAGTGCAGCACGGCGCTGGAGAAGACGGCGTCAAACTCGGCCTGATAGGGCAGCTCGCAGACGTCCTGGACTTCGAAACGGAGCAGCGGGAAGTTTTCGCGGGCGTGGGCGATCATGGCGGCGGAGCGATCCACGCCCAGCACGGTGGCGCCGGCTTGGGCGATCTCGGCGGTAAGATGTCCGGTGCCGCAGCCCACGTCGAGGATGCGCTCGCCAGGCTGGGGGGCGAGCACGGCCAGAAGGTCGCGGCCGAACTCCCATACGAACGAGTGGCAGGCATCGTAGAGCCCCGCATTCCAGTCGGGCGGCATGATTCGATTGTAGCGGGGACACCGTGTCCCGCTGGTGGTGCTGCCGCGATCGTGGAATCCACACCTTAGACGTAAGGAATCCGGAAAAGCGGGCCGCGTGTGGCCCGCTGAGGTGCTGAGGAGTGCACCAGAGCACGCACCGCAACCTGGGCGACGGCCTCTTGGAGACGGCAGACGGCGGCATCGAGGCGGCGCTTCTGGGCCGGTGCGATTTGTTTACGCCAACCGAGTGGACGGTGGCCCGCGGATCGGGCGCGGCGCTGGTCAGAACGGCCACGATGGCGGCACGCTGTGCCCAGGTAAACTCGCGCCGCGCGCGGAGCGTTCCGGCCAGGTATCCGGCTTCGAAAATGGCGGCCTCATTGGGCGGCGGTAGGGGTCTGTTGATCATGGTTTACACCTCAGGAGGCTCCCGCGAGCCAGAATCGGGCACGACGACGCCGAGGGCAGCGCGAGACGAGCAGTGGTCCCTCCTTCTCCCATGATGCTCTTCTGATGGTCGAGCCCAAGGGGGGTGAAAAGTGGCGATTTCGCCGCAAGTGAATGAAGGCTATGGAGATAAATAAATAAAATGTTCGTGTGATGGACTTGCAGAACTCGCCGGAACTAGCCTTGACATGAGGCTGCGGGTGTGAAAGGGGCCGCTTTTGTTGGCGAACCAGACGTTTTTCCCGTTTCAGATCCAATTAGGCGCAAGGAGCCCCACTGGCGGGCAAGAGAGGGGCACGCCTCAACTCGCCCTGCCTCGGAGGCTTGCGTTTGCGTTTTGGAAACTTTGAGCAGGCGTTTTGGGCCTTGTTATGCTGCTTT
>JAPKZC010000988.1 GCA_026394025.1 Candidatus Solibacter sp. | reverse complement strand
CAACTAACGGACTGTCTGTAGCGCAATTGCACTTACCGCCCGCGTCAGACCCAGCCGCATGTAGCCCTATTTGAAGAGCCTCCGACGCGGCGACGGCCTCCGCCCGCTCCGCATTCAACCTACATGTGATGGGGTATGAAACAGAAGGTTTGCCCCTATTGCCAGCAGGAATTTCGCTGCTCGCGCTTTCATCCAGAGCAGGTCGTCTGCAGTTTCCCCGCCTGTCAACGCCGTCGTAGCGCCGACTACCACCGGAAGAAGCTGGCCGAAGATGCCGAATACCGCGCACAGTGCGAACACAGCCAGAAGCTTTGGAAAGAGAACAATCCCGACTACCTGAGGCGATATCGGGCTGCCACGAAGAAGGGGCGCCGCGCCCGCAATCCGCCGCCAACATCCATCGATGACATCCTACGCTTCCTGCGGGGTGCGAAAAACACTTCTGCAAAGAACAATATGGCCCTCGCCGTAACCACTGGATTTGTTGAGGTTTGGTGGGTGTCCTCATCCGACGCAAAGGCGGTAAAGAACACCTTGGCTGGCTGCAAAGTCATTGTTGTTGAACGCGATCCCGGTTTCGACACGTGAGAAGAATAGGCCTTTGGCGATTCCAACATTTCTGCCGTATAAGGGAGTTTGGTCCGGAGTGCAGCATGGGCGAGCAAGCGTTCCCTGCAACCAGGCGGCCTGTGTGGGCTCAACCCGCACAGGTCCATCTAGAACCAACGGTCGAATCAGTCTTTAGTCGCGCTGCGGACCTGCAATTCCTGACCACGGGCAGACATGGAGAGATTGGGAGTCCCAGCAGGCCAGTTCGCTCCCGGCGCGACGCCGCTTCGCGCCGCGGAATACGTCCGGATGTCTACGGAGCACCAGCAGTACTCGACGCAGAACCAGGGCGATATCATTCGCCAGTACGCGGAGCAGCGGGGGATGGGCATTGTCCGGACCTACGCCGACGCGGGCAAGAGCGGCCTGCGGATCGATGGGCGGGACGCTCTACAGCAACTGATAAAGGACGTCGAGAGTGGGCACGCCGACTTCAGCGCAATTCTCGTTTACGACGTAAGCCGCTGGGGACGGTTCCAAGATGCTGACGAGAGCGCCTACTACGAGTACATCTGCCGCCGTGCGAAGATCGACGTACACTACTGCGCCGAGCAGTTTGAGAACGACGGCAGCCCCATATCGACGATTGTCAAAGGGGTCAAGCGCGCCATGGCTGGAGAGTATAGCCGCGAGCTCTCGGCCAAGGTCTTCATCGGTCAATGCCGCCTTATCGAATTGGGCTTTCGCCAGGGCGGCACGCCCGGCTTCGGCCTGCGGCGAATGCTGCGCGACCAGAGCGGCGAGCAGAAGGGCGTTCTCTCCCATGGTGAACAGAAGAGCATCCAGACGGATCGGGTCATTCTCGTTCCCGGCCCTCCGGAGGAGGTCGAGACGGTCCGCTGGATATACCACCTCTTCGTGAAGGAGGGCAAAGTCGAATCGGAGATCGCCGCCGTCCTTAATGGGAAGGGCATCATCACGGATCTTGGCCGTCCTTGGACCCGCGGCGCCGTCCACCAGGTGCTGACGAACGAAAAGTACATTGGGAACAACGTCTACAACCGCGTCTCCTTCAAGCTCAAGAAGAAGCGTGTTGTCAATCCGCCCGACATGTGGATCCGCGCGGCTGGCGCATTCGCGCCGGTGGTGTCAGCCGAGGACTTCCTCACAGTGCAAGGCATCATCCGCGAGCGGAGCCGCCGTTACACAAACGACGAATTGTTGAGCCATCTGCGGAGGCTTCTGGAGCGCGAAGGGCGGCTGTCCGGCTTACTGATTGACGAAGCCGAGGGAATGGCGTCCAGCTCGGTCTATCGGGGCCGATTCAACAGCCTGGTGCGCGCGTACCAACTCATCGGCTATACGCCGGATCGCGACTACCAGTTCATCGAGACCAACCGTCAACTCCGGCTCATGCACCCAAAGATCGTCGAAGGCGCCATTGCGCGCATGCGCCAACTGGGCGGTGTGGTTACGGTCGATCCCGCAACCGATATCCTGACGGTTAACCACGAATTCACAGCCTCTCTTGTCATTTCCCGTTGCCACCAAACAGCAGCGGGTGCGTTTCGCTGGCTGATTCGGCTCGACGGCGGATTGAGGCCAGACATCACGGTCGCCGTCCGTATGGACTCGGAAAACCGCGAACCATTCGACTACTACCTATTGCCAAGCATTGACCTCGCGCTGGGCAAGCTCACACTCACCGAGGCGAATGGTGTCAGCCTGGACACCTACCGATTCAATACGCTCGACTTCTTCGTCGGCATGGCAAGACGAGCGAAGATCCCGGAGGCAGCATGAACGAAGACGCGCCAGAAGTGCAGATGATCCCAATCGAACAGATCAACGTCCTGAACCCGCGGAGCCGCAACAAGGTCATCTTTCAAGGCATTGTTTCCAACATCTCCAACATCGGCCTGAAGAAGCCAATTACCCTCGCGCCGCGCGACCAACCTCTCGATGGCAAGATCTACGACTTGGCGTGCGGGCAAGGACGATTGGACGCCTTCATCGCCCTGGGTCAGACAGAAATACCCGCCCTCATTGAGGACGCGACCCGGGAGGATTGCTTCCTCATCAGCCTTATCGAAAACCTGGCGCGCCGGGCACAAAGCCCAGTCGAGTTATTGCGAGAAATCAGTCATCTGAAGAATCGCGGGTACAACTCGAGCGACAT
>JAPKZC010000946.1 GCA_026394025.1 Candidatus Solibacter sp. | reverse complement strand
TGCGCACCAGCTAAACGCCGGTCAGGCCAGCAATGAAATCACGGAACTTAGACCCTCATTTTTGCGCCAGAAAGTAGCTAGTGTGGTTGGGCCGCGAGAAGCAGCCGCTCGGTTTGGTTTTGCTTGCACCGAGCATGCCTGAGTCCATTGTTCCATGTGAATGGAGTTTTCGGCGTTGGGAGGATGTGACCTTGGGCCTCAGGACTTGGGCAGCGGAGTGGTGCGAGCAGGGCCAGTTGATGCAAGCCGCCATGACGCTCGCGTTTTGTGGGTCTGGGTGGTTGTCGTTTCAGTACAGTTGGTATTCCGGGATAGGCCAAAACGCCGCCACGGACCGCCGACGTCTTGGCGCGGTCGTGGCGCGCGTCGTGGGCGGAGGGGGCACGAGCGAGGCCGCCGCGCTTCAAGAATTCCCCCATTTTACTTCCAGATGCCCCCTGATCCACGCCGGCCCTCGGCCAGTCGGCCGAAGCAACCACATCGCCGGGAAGACGGTACTTCCAAGTGGCTTGGCCCGCTACAACAGTGCCGCCTACGCGGCAAACAGGTCCGGGATGACGGATACCATCGCTGTTGATGTCTGGTGTCCAGGTTTGGGACGACCTCATGCAGCAGGCGCGCGCACAGAAACCCACGGGCGTGAACTACCGGGCGATGTGATGGCAACTGCCGAGCCCGGCATTGTCCCGATCTGCACCTGCGGATTGCGCCACACCTTCGCGGCGCAAGGGTGTTCCGTGATTATTTCCAAGGATGGCCGCTACTGGATGCCGGTGCAGATCATGTTCACGCTTGACCACCCTTCAGCAACCGCAGGAGATCGATATCGTTCATGATACGAATTCCATACCCGGCACAGAAGGCAATCACCGCATCGGTGAAGAAGTGATGGTCCGAGGTGCACAAGACGTCCACCTTGCCCGCAACTGCGGCATCAATGATTGCCTGGTCCTTCGGGTCGTCGATGACGGGCCCCAGCGCCTTCGGCGAAACCTCATCGCCGACAGCGGCGAGGTGCTCGCAATAGGAGCGTATGTCATCGTCGGTCAGCGGGAAACGCGCTCGAATCCGGTCCCGGCGAAGGACGTCCACGAGTTCGCTGAAGAGGTAGCCAAAGACAACAAGAGCATGGTTTTCATTGGCTTCGATACAGCGGAAAATCTCCCTTGCGGATCCCCGCGGGGAGATGGCCGCTCGTACCAGGAGATTGGTATCGAGCAGAATTCTCATTGAGGCGGGTGCCGGACCTCGCCGCTGACCTCGTCGGCGAGCTTCTCCAGTTCTTCGGCGGTTCCTTCCGCCCTCGTGCCCAGGCGGTCGAGATGCTGGTCGAGTTGCCGCCAGGCTTCCGTCCGAGCCTTGCCCGCCGGAGCCGCATGCGGCACAGACGCCCAAATGGAGATCTCTTCCTCCTCCGCGAGGCGGCGGCCGAGAAGCTTTTCAACGGCCTCTTTCTCATTGGGAGAGAGTTCGCGCATTTTATGAGTCGACAGGCTTTGCATATTCGGTTCTCCGCCGATTCCAGAGTCTAAACTCATTCTACGCTATGGTGCCGAGGATCACGCCTGCCGGGTGCTTAACCGAACTGAGGAAGCCCACCGCTCCTTAGCGGGGCGCCCTCTGGGCCCGGCTCTGTAACCCTCTGCAAACACGCGGTATTCCAATCAGAGAGCCGCGACCGTAAGGGAGCGGATTCCGCGATTCAGACGCGAATTCCCCCCATGCCAGTCTACAAACGCAAAAACGCCTCCGGCAAGATCGTCTGGAGATACCAGTGTGCCGCGCCCGGTGGTGGGACGCGCAAAGACAGAGCCTTGCTCGGAGCGTCCGGCTTCGCGGCCAGGACGGAAGCGCTGGCCGCCGAAAGCGCGGCGCGCAGCGAGGCGCAGAGGAAGTATGAGCTGGTCAAGGCCGGTGCCTCCGGTGGCCGCCGCGCTACCGACGTCGCTGGCGGGACTGCTGGCGGAGTTCATGAAGCAGTACGCGCAGGAAACCCTGGCGGCCAAGACCGTTGAGCGATACCACGAGATGATCCCGTACCTCTCACCAGAACTGCCTGCGATGGACATGAGCGCGATCACGCCGCTACACCTGACCCGGGAGTGGGCGCGGCTGCTCAAGGAGGGCGGCCACGCCCGCAAGACCAAGACGCCGCGCCCGATGGCGCCGAAAACGGTCAGGAACATCGCAGGGTTGGTATCCTCCGCTTACCTGCGTGCGATCAAGTGGTCTCTGGTCACCACCAACCCCGTCACACATAGCGATCTGCCCAAGGTGAAGAAGCGCGCCGGGCTGGCGTTGCTGCCGTCGGAGCAGGACCAGATGGTGACTTGCGCAGTGGGACCGTGGTGCATCCTGGAATTGGCGGCGGCTACCGGATGCCGGCGCGGCGAAGTGCTGGCGCTGCGCTGGTGCGACATCCGGAACGACGCCGCCATCGTAGATCGGTCGCTCTGCCAGACCAGGGACGGGATCTCCTTCAAAAGCACCAAGACGGAGACGCCGCGCCGGATCGAGTTGCCTCCGGCGACGATGCCGCTTCTCGCGCGCCACCGTAAACGCCAGGAGGAGTTCCGCCGCCAGTACGGCCCGGGCTACCGGAACGATCTGGACCTGATCATCGCCAACTCGGATGGGACGCCACTGATGCCGGATTCGGTGTCGGCGACGGTTTCCCGGCTTTGCCGGATGCTGAAACTTCCCAAGGGGGCATCGCTTCACACGGTGCGCCACAGCCACGCCTCCCTGCTGCTGGAAAAAGGCGTGGACATCGCGAACGTCAGCGAACGCCTCGGCCATTCGTCGGTGGCCACCACCGCCGCCATCTACAGCCACGCCATCCGCGGCAAGGACCGCGCCGCAGCCCAGGTTTGGGACGACCTCATGCAGCAGGCGCGGGGAGAGAAATCGGCGGGCGTGAACTGAAGAGCGAGTAGAGAGGAAAGCGCTCCGTGATGGGTTCATCGTGTTCTGCTGCATCGCGCTCGATCTGGTGGGGATACTCTGGGCTGCACTTTGATCTTGGCGCTACAATGGAGCCCGGCACGGTTTAGGAGTTGCAGACCATGAAGACGCTGATTGCCATCGTTCTCTTGTTGGCCCCCGCCGCGGTCGGGCAGGACAAGGCTCTGCTGGACCGTGCGGAGAAGGGGGACGCTGCCGCCCAGGACGGCCTCGGTCACATCTACTCCCAAGGCCAGGGTGTACCACAAGACTTCACTAAGGCTGTCCGCTGGTGGCGTAAAGCCGCTGACCAGGGGCACGCTGACGCTCAGTTCAACCTGGGCGTCATGTA
>JAPKZC010000963.1:10542-17630 GCA_026394025.1 Candidatus Solibacter sp. | reverse complement strand
GGCGCGGCGGACGTGGCCAGAATCAGCCTATGCGCGTTACCAAGGAGCAAGTGGCGGCGGCGCTCAAGCTGATGGGACTGGAGTTCCAGGATGCCGAACTCGACATGATGCTGCGTGGCGCCAACACGGCGCTTTCCAACTATGAGGCCCTGCGCAAGGCGGACGTGCCGATTGATACCGAGCCCGCCTTTTCGTTCCACCCGGGGCTACCGGACCGGCAGCCCGTCAAGGGGCCGCAACGCTTCGACACGACGATTCCGAAAGCACCCGTGATGAAGGCGCCGGCGAATCTGGAAGACGTGGCTTTCTGGCGCGTGGTGGATCTGGCGCCGCTCGTGAAATCGCGCGTCATTTCATCGATGGACCTCACCAAGATGTACATCGCGCGCATGCAGAAGTACTCGCCGAAACTGCTCTGCCTGATCACGTCCACCGAAGAACTGGCGCTGGAGCAGGCGGCGGCAGCGGATAAGGAGATCCGCGCCGGGCACTACCGTGGGCCGCTGCACGGCATTCCATTCGGGCTGAAGGACCTGTTCGACACCAAGGGCATTCTGACCACTTTCGGCGCGGAGCCTTACCAGACACGCGTGGCGGACAAGGACGCGACGGTGGTGGAGCGACTGCGCAACGCGGGTGCGGTGCTGATGGCGAAGCTCTCGATGGGTGCGCTGGCGCAGGGTGGTCTGTGGTTCAAAGGCATGACGAAAACACCGTGGAACACGGAGCAGACGTCGAGTGGATCGAGCGCGGGCTCGGCTGCATCGACGGCCGCGGGACTGGTGGGCTTCACGCTGGGGACGGAGACGCTTGGGTCCATTATTTCTCCCAGCCAGGCATGCGGGACGGTGGGGCTGCGGCCCACCTACGGGCGCGTCAGCCGGTACGGAGCGATGGGGCTGAGTTGGACCATGGATAAGGTGGGGCCGCTCTGCCGCGGGGTGGAAGATTGCGCCATCGTGCTCAACGCGGTGTACGGCCCGGACGGGCACGATCGCACGGTGGGTGCCGACCCCTTCCATTGGGAACCGCGCAAGCCGCTTTCCAGCCTGCGTGTGGGGATTCTGCAAAAGGATTTCGACCGGGCGCAGGGGGAGCAGAAGAAGATCTGGGAACAGGCGATCGAGGATCTGAAGAAGGCGGGCGTGAAGATGACGCCCACGGAGTTTGTGGAGGACGGCCCCACCATACGCTTCCTGTTGAGCGCGGAGGCGGCGACGGCGTTCGACGATATCACGCGCGACGGGCAGGTGCGGAATCTGCGCGGCCAGGCGGCGAACGACTGGCCGAATACCTTCCGCACGTCGCGCCTGATTCCGGCGGTGGAGTACATCCGGGCACAGCGCGCGCGCACACTGCTAGTCGCGAAATTCGAGAAGTTCATGGCGGATTGGGATGTCCTGGTGATGCCGCCGAATTCGCTGTTGACGACGACGAATCTGACCGGGAACCCGCAGGTGGTGATGAAGTGCGGGTTTACGGAAGGGGCGAAGGCGGACGGCAGCAAGGTGCAAGTGCCGCGCTCGATCAGCTTCCTGGGCAAGATTTACGACGAGGGCTCGCCCTTGCGCGTGGCGCTGGCTTACGAGCAGGCGACGGAGTGGCACCGGAAACACCCCACGCTGGAGGCGTAGCGTCTTCGCGTTGCCTGTCTCGTATGATGAGGATGTGCCGTGGGCGCACAGGCCGTGGCATGGAGTACGGGAAGAAGGCGGTATCACCGAGTGACGCGACGAAACTTTCTAGAGACAACAGCCGTTGGAGCCGCCGCGTTCCAGGCACAGGATAGCCGCCCCTGGTACCGGCGTGTCACCCGCTGGGGACAGACCAACATTACGGAACGCGACCCGGTACGCTATGACATCGCCTGGTGGCGCGAGTACTGGAAGCGCACCGAAGTGCAGGGCGTCATCATCAACGCAGGCGGCATCGTGGCCTACTATCCCAGTAAGTACCCGCTGCACCACCGCGCCGAGTTCCTCAACGGGCGGGACCTCTACGGCGAACTTACTAAGGCGGCGCACGACGACGGACTTACCGTTTTGGCCCGCATGGATTCCAACCGCACGGCAGAGGACTTCTACCAGGCCCATCCCGACTGGTTCTCGCGCAACGCTTCGGGTGAGGTGATTCGCGCGGCCGATAAGTACGTCACTTGCATCAATAGCCCTTATTACGACGAGTACCTCACCGGTATTCTCACTGAGATCATCGAGCGCAGTCATCCCGAAGGGCTGACGGATAATAGTTGGGCCGGCCTGCCACGCGACACCATCTGTTACTGCAACAACTGCGCCCGTAAGTTCCGCGATAAGTCCGGCAAAGACCTGCCGCGGATGAAAAACTGGGACGACCCAGCCTACAGGCAGTGGATCGAGTGGAGTTATGCGCGGCGGGTAGAGGTTTGGGACCTGAACAACCGCACCACCAAGGCAATAGGCGGACCGAACTGTCTGTGGGTGGGGATGAACAGCGGCTCCATCACCAGCCAGAGCCAGTCTTTCCGCGACTTCGCGGAGATCTGCAAGCGCGCCGAGTTCATGCTGCTGGATCACCAGGCGCGCACCGACTCGACCGGCTTCCAGCAGAACGGCGATACCGGCAAGCTGGTGCACGGGCTGCTGGGCTGGGACAAACTAATGCCTGAGAGCATGGCGATGTACCAGTCGGCGCGAACCTCTTTCCGCTTGGCCAGCAAGCCTGCGCCGGAAGCCCGCATGTGGATGATCGAGGGCTTCGCCGGCGGCATACAGCCGTGGTGGCACCACATCGGAGCCTATCACGAGGACCGGCGCATGTACCGCACCGCCGAACCGTTGATGCGCTGGTATAAGGGCAATGAGCAGTACCTGGTCAACCGGCTTCCCATCGCGGCCGTGGGCGTGGTCTGGTCGCAGCGCAACACCGATTTCTATGGCCGCGACGATGCCGCCGAACTGGTGGACGCCCCCTATCGCGGGTTCACCCAGGCGTTGATCCGCGCACGCGTGCCGTACCTTCCGGTGAATGTGGACCACATTGACCGCGACGGGCCTGCGCTGTCGGTGCTGGCGCTGCCTGCGGTAGGCGCGCTTTCCGATGCGCAGTGCTCTGCCATCCGGAGGTTCGTCGAGAAGGGTGGCGGACTGATCGCGACGGGGCCGTCCTCGCTCTATAGCGAATGGGGCGATGCACGCAGCGATTTCGGGCTGGCCGACTTGTTCGGCGCGCATTACGGCGGAAAGGATTCCAGCCGCCGCGCGGGCGCGCAGTCATCCCACACCTATCTGCGGCTAACTCCCGAGTTGCGCGCCAAAATCTGGGGACCAAAAGCGGGTGATGAGCCGGCGGCCTCGGGCGAGCGGCACGCGGTTCTGCGCGGCTTCGAGGAGACCGATATCCTGCCCTACGGCGGCACGTTGGATGCCGTGCGCACGGACCCCGGCGCCACCATTCCGCTCACTTACATCCCGCCCTTCCCGATCTATCCGCCGGAGACCTCGTGGATGCGCACGCCGAAGACGGACATCCCGGGGTTGGTGCTCAACACCCGCGGGACCGCGCGGATTGCCTATCTGCCGGCCGACATCGACCGGCGCTACGGCCGCGACAATCTGCCGGACCACGCCAACCTGCTGGCCAACATCGTCCGCTGGGTGGCGGGCGATCGCATACCGCTCGAAGTCAAGGGCGCGGGGCTGGTGGATTGCCATCTATACCACCAACCGGGCCGCGTGATTCTGCACCTGGTGAATTTGATTAGCGCCGGTACCTGGCGCGGCCCGATCGACGAGTTGATTCCCGTCGGCCCATTCGAAATCAGGGTCAAACTGCCGCGCGACGTGAAGGGGAAAACGGTGCAGCACCTGGTCGCGGGAAGTAAGGGGACGCCCGCATCCAAGCAGGGGTGGACGGTGTTCGAGGTAAAGTCGATTCTCGATCACGAGGTTTTGGTCATCGGCTGACCCAGTCGGCGCGCACCCGTGCTATCGTCTTTACCGTATGCGACGGGCCCTCTGCGCCGTTGCCTTGCTGGCGCTGGCCTGCCTCCTGGTACGTGCGGCCCGCGTCGGCCTGGCCGGCGATTACATCGACGCCATCAGTAAGATCACCGCGCAGGACGAGGCCCTCTACGCCCACTCCGCCATCGCCATGGCGCGCGACGGCGATTGGCTGACGCCACGATTCATGGGGCGCTACGCCCTCTACAAACCGCCGCTCCTGGTCTGGACCGCCGCGGTCTCAAGCCGCCTTCTCGGAGTTTCGCGACTCTCTCTGCGCCTGCCCATCGCGATCTTCTCCGCGCTCTCTCTCGGGCTCCTCTTCCTGTGGGGCGGCGAGCTCGCCGGCTGGCAGGCCGGAGCCGTCGCCGGCGCGCTGCTGCTTTCCAACCACATGTGGCACACGCTGGCCGGGCTTTGCATGACCGACGGCCTGCTGCTGGCCTTCTACATCGCTGCCTTCTACGCTCTCTTCTGGGACCCGTGGCTGGAATCGCGCGCGGCGCTGTTCGGCTTCTCCGGCGCCGTGGCCGCGGCCATCCTCACTAAAGGAATCGCGGGCACGCTCCCGCTGGCTGTCCTGGGGCTGTATTGGCTGGCCGCCCGCCGCCAGGAACGCCCCACTTTCCTGCGCGTCTGTCTGGCGGCCGCTCTTGCCCTGGTTTTCGCCGCCCCGTGGTTCATCTACCAGTTCACGGTGCATCCACAATGGTTCTGGACCGAGCACATCGCCGTCGAGATTCTGGGCTTCGGCGCTGGCGCGCCCCCCCAGACCTCGCATGAGAACCAGGCGGTGTTCTACCTGATGCGCTTGGCCATCACCGACCCTCTTCTGCTGGCCGCCGCGGCGGTCGCCATTCCCGCTTTCCTCCTCGACCTGCGGCGGCGCACGGCCGCACCCGTGCTGCTGGCCGCCTGGATCGCAGTCATGCTTGCCGCCGCACTTGGCTGGCAGTATCGCAACGCCGCGTACCTGCTGCCGCTGGTGCCCGCGATGGCCCTGCTGGCCGCGGTTTGGGGTCCGTTCCGCACGCGCCGCTACGCCCCGTGGATGTGGGTTGTACTGGCTGGCGCCTTCCTGATCAAAACCAGCGCTCCCGAACTCCCCTGGGGCCTGGATTACCGCGCCGGCACGGTGCAGCCCACCGCCCCGATTCTCTCCGCCTATTGCGGGCAGGCACGCGGCAACGAGCTCATCGTCCTGGATGCGGCCGATGATCTGTACGCCGCGGCACTCCCCCTGGCGCGCCTGCGCTACGCCACCATCGCGCCGGTGGCGGCGCCCGCCGGCCCTTACAGCATGCCTTTCGCCGAAATGGGCATCACGGTGACCGTCGATCAGTTCAACGACCTGGCCCGCTACGCCCCCGCCTTCCGCGCCCGCCTGCGCGGGTGGGGGCTCGATTCGGGCGCACCGGTCGCCACCTTAATCACGGCGCGCACGGTAGCCGATCTCACCGCCCTGGTGCGCGCCCACCCGGAGAGCGATTTCCTGATCCCTGCCATCTATCGCAAGGCGGTGGAATCCGCCCCGCAGGAACTAGTCGGCGCCGCGGCAGGCTATCTGCTGCTGCTCTCGCGCGCCCCGCTAGGGCGCACTTCCCCGCCAGCCTGGAGCTGCCGCATGTAGAGTCGCGTCACGCTGCTTTTGAGCGATGCGCGTGCCGCGTGGCACGCACCACCGAAGCCGAGCGCAGCCATCGGGGCACAAGTCTCTCCAGAGTCACTACCATTTTGTAGATCGCGCCCGGCACCACGATTGGCTTTTCCCGCTCTAAGCCGCGTAGGGACTGGTCCACCACATCCTCGGCCCGCATCCAGAGCCATGCAGGAATACCCTCGCGGCGCATCCCCATAGTGTCGTGAAATTCCGTGACGGTAAACCCGGGGCATAGCGCCTGCACGCGCACCGGAGACCCCGTGCCGCGCAACTCCAGATCGAGTCCCTCGGTGAAGCTGGTCATCCAAGCCTTGGTCGCGCAATAGCTGACATTCCCCGGACTCTGGCCGAACCCCGCCACCGACGACACATTGATGACGCCCCCGCGGCCGCGAGGCACCATCCCGGCGAGCGCGGCACGAGTCAACCGCAGGGTGGCCATCACATGCAAACGGTGCATGCGTTCCTGCGCGTCCAGAGGGGTCTCCCAAAAACGGCCCTTGGTGCCAAAGCCGGCGTTATTGACCAGCAGTTCCAGGTCCGGCGCCGACGCGATCCGCGCCTCCACGCGCGCCAGGTCTTCCTCCAGCGTCAAGTCGGCCGCCAGCGTCTCTGCCCCGCCCAACTCGCGCGCCAACGCGTCGAGCTGCTCGCGCCGCCGCGCCACCAGAATAAGCTCGAAGCCCTGGCGCACCAATCTGCGCGCAAACTCCGCCCCAATCCCACTGGAGGCTCCGGTCACCAAGGCTACCCGCCGCGTGTTCTGCATAACGCTCTCAGTGTACCGTTTCACCAAAGCAGAGCCGGGTGGGCGCGGCCCCCGCTACACTCTGGAATTCCCGGCAACTTTCCCGGGCTTGATGGCGCCAGGCCGCGTTTCTCCGCTCCGCGCTCCTTACACCGCGCATTCGCGCCGCCGTGTAAGATACACGCCCTGGTTGGTTGCGCCTCGGCCGCGGTGTACCGGCTGGATCGGGTGCGGTTGGGGCCCTCCCCGGCAAAAATGGTACCGTGGACGCATGTCGAGTTTAAGCCCGCGGGAAGCGAATTCAGTATCGGCCACGCCGAAATTTGAACCCGTCTTCACGCGCGGCGCGCTTGTCATTCTGATTGCGCTGCTGCTTGGGGAGACCACCATCAACTTCATCGATCGCCAGGTGGTGTCGGTGCTGGCGCCGGTGCTGCGCGCGGAGTTCCACTTGAGCAACGGCCATTACGCGGCTATCGTGAACGCGTTCATGGCGACCTACGCGATCGCACTTCCCTTCGCCGGATGGGTGCTGGACCGGTTGGGCGTGGGCCGCGGCCTCACTCTGGCGGTGAGTTGGTGGTCGGCGGCCGGGATGTTGACCGCGTTGGCCCAGGGGCCGCTCAGTCTCGGAATGTTGCGCAGCCTGTTGGCGATGGGCGAGGCGGGGGCGTGGCCCGCATTCGCCAAAGCCACGGCG
>JAPKZC010000963.1:7851-10513 GCA_026394025.1 Candidatus Solibacter sp. | reverse complement strand
GCCGAGGCTCGCACGTTGGCCATCGGCGTCTGCAACAGCGGATCGAGTCTCGGCGCGATGATCGCGCCTCCGTTGGTGGTCGGGATCACGGCGATTGCGGGCTGGCGCGGCGCATTCATCGTGACGGGGGCGGTTGGCTTCCTCTGGGTGTTGGCGTTCCAGCTCTTCCGGCGGGCCTATCCGGAAATGGCCATCGCCGAACGTGCGCCTATTACTACCGGGGATGGCGTGCGGTGGGTGGAATTGCTCCGCTACCGGCAGACCTGGGCCGTCTTTTTCTGCCGTTTCTTTGCGGACCCCTTGTGGTTCTTCTACGTCTTCTGGATTCCGGAGTTCCTGACCCGCGAGCGGGGCCTGAGTATGGCCGGCATCGCCACCGTGGCGTGGATTCCGTTTCTGGTTGCCGACGTAGCCAATTTCGCCGGCGGATACCTGACGCTTCGCCTGCAACGCGCCGGTTGGAGCGCCAATCGCACACGCAAGACTCTCATGACAGCGGCGGCGCTGCTCTCGCCGCTGGGAATCCTGGCGGTATTCGCCCATTCCCTGTTCTGGACCATCGGGCTGATTTCGATTGCGATTTTCTGTTGGATGTTCTGGTCCATCTCCGTGCACAGTCTGCCGGGCGACTACTTTCCACCGCGAGCTGTGGCGTCGGTCTACGGGATCGGAGGAACGGGTTCCACGCTGGCCACGGTGGTCAGCACCTGGGCGGTGGGCCGCACGCTGGATATCACCCACAGTTATACGCCGGTGTTTATCGGAATCGGCGTGCTGATGCCCATCGCGCTACTGGTGGGGACGAGCTTGATGGGGAGGGTGGAGCCGGTCAAGGATTTTTAGCGGGTTGGGCAGGTACAATTAAGGCATTCCCTTGGGCCCTTAGCTCAGCGGTTAGAGCAGCGGACTCATAATCCGTCGGTCGCTGGTTCAAATCCAGCAGGGCCCACCAGACTCCCAGTGTTAGCGGACGTCGAACCAAAAGGGCATCATGCGGAGGTAGCCGCCGCGCAGCCAGGCGCGGAACGGCATGCGCCCCAGCACCTGGGCGACCTTGGCCTCCAGCATGTCTTCCTGCGATTTTTTGAGGATCAAGTCCACCAGGCTGCGGCGGCCCGGATAGATCATCAGGCTGACACGCTCGCCGGCCGGGATTTTGGCCTTCTGCTTCACCATCTCGATGGCCTTGTCGAGCCCGCCGATTTCGTCGACGAGTCCGCGCGCCCTGGCCTGTGAACCTAGCCATACTCGGCCTTGCGCGAGGGGCTCGATCTCGTCGAATTTGCGGTGGCGGGCGTCGGCCACTTTGGTGACGAAATCCTGGTAGCTTTCGTCGATCCCCTCTTTCAGTTTGGTGCGTTCGGTGGGCGAGAGCGGCGTATAGTCGGAATCGATTCCCGCATTCTTGCCGCGTTGGATCGCTTCCTTGGTAATGCCCAACTTGTCGTACAGTCCGCGGAGGTTGGGTTTGCCGAATACGACGCCGATGGAGCCCGTCAGGGTTGCCGGATAAGCGACGATGGGGTCGCCCGTCATGGCCATGTAGTAGCCGCCCGACGCGGCGGCGCCGGACATGGAGATGACCACGGGCTTCTTCTTACTGAGCAGGTTCATCTGGCGCCAGAGCTCGTCCGAGGCAGTGACTTCGCCGCCGGGCGAATCGATGCGCACCACCACGCCCTTGACCAGGGAATCGTTCTCCACGCGGCGGAGCAGCTTGTTGAAGCCGTACGCGGTCAGGCTGTTTTCGCCAGCGCCATCGTCGGCAGGACTGCCGCGCAGAATGTCGCCCTCGCCCACCACCACCGCGATGCGGCTCTTGCCCTGTAGCCCCAGGGATTCCCAAGTGATCCGGGAGTACTTGTCCATGGAGACGCGGGAAGGCTCGGCTTTGAGCCGCTCCTTGAGTTCGCCCCACATCTGATCTTCGAAGCGCATGGCGTCCACCAACCCCGCCTCGAGCGCCTGCGGTGCGGTGAACGGACCCCGGTCGATGATGGCGCGTACTTCGTCCGGCGATTTCCGCCGTCCCGCGGCGATGCCCGCCACCAGGTTGGCGTACAGCTCATCCACCACGCTGGTCATGACTTCGCGCGTCTCCGGGCTCATATCGGAGCGCGTGAACATGTCGCCGAAGTCCTTGTACTTACCGGCGTGTTCCATCTCCATGCTGACGCCGATTTTGTCCAGGGTCTTCTTGAAATACATCATTTCGGCGCGCAGGCCTTTGACCATGACGGGTTCCGACGGGCCCAGATAGATGCGGTCGGCGCCGGAAGCCACGTAATACTCGCGGGTCCCCGGTTGGCGCAGGTAGGCGAACACGGGCTTGCCGGATTTCTTGAACTTGTCGATATCGAGCCGCAACTCCTCGAGCTTGGCCCAGCTTGCCGAGAGGCCTTCCGGCTGGAGTACGACCGCCTTGATGCGCCCATCGGCGGCGGCCTTTTCGAGCGCCGACCAGACCCCGATGACGGTAAGCGGCGTGTGGTCGTCGCCCATGAATGACGGCAGTTCCATCGGCGGCTTTTCCGGCAACTCACCGCTAAGGCGCAGTACCAGCACGGAATTGCCGGCGATTACGGGGGCGCTTTCGCGAAAGCGGAGAGCAACCACGAACAAGAGGATCACCGAGAGGAATACTAGCGCCACTCCAGTGGCG
>JAPKZC010000963.1:0-7801 GCA_026394025.1 Candidatus Solibacter sp. | reverse complement strand
CAGCATAGCGTTCCGGCGCCGGCGGGGCAGACCATCGGTTATTGCAGACTGTCCTGGCTGCCTGAAGCAGGGCTGGTTGACACGTGAACCTATGCCACGCCTCCGCTGCGCATGGCTCGCAGGTCGATTCCCAGGGCCTGGCACTTCTTGTACAGATGACTCCGCTCGAGACCCAGCGCCTTGGCGGTGTCCGTCATGCGCTGATGATTGCGCTTCAACTCCGCCAAAATCTGTTCACGGTGGAAGGCGTCCGTGCGTGCGGCCAGCGAACCGGCGTGCGCCACCGGCACAACCTGTGGATCCCCTTCGGCGGCGGGCAGCGCGAGGCGTACCAGGGCGGCGTCCACCGCGCCTTCCGCCAGCAGCAGTAGGCGCTCCACCATATTGCGGAGCTCCCGCACATTGCCGGGCCACGAGTAGCGCTGCAACTCCTGGATGGCGTCGGGGAGAAACACCTTGGGCTTCCAGCCGTTCACCTGGCAGACCTGGGCGGCGAAGTGCGCCACCAGCGCCGGGATCTCTCCATCGCGTTCACGCAAGGGCGGTAGCGGTAGCGGGAAGACATAGATGCGGTGGTACAGGTCCTCGCGGAAGGCGCCCTTCTTGACCAGGTCGTGGAGAGTGCGGTGCGTGGCCACGACGACGCGCACGTCGACGGGGATGGTGCGGTCGCCGCCGACGCGTTCCACTTGCCGCTCTTCCAGCACGCGCAGAAGTTTGGCCTGCATGAGGATCGGCATGTCGCCGATCTCGTCCAGGAACAGAGTGCCGTGGTTGGCCTGCTCGAACTTGCCGATGTGCCGGGAGGCGGCGCCCGTGAAGCTGCCTTTTTCATGGCCGAACAGTTCGCTTTCGATCAGCTCGGCGGGCACCGCGGCGCAGTTCAGGGTGATGAACGGCCCGCCCTTGCGCGGGCTTCGTTCGTGCAGGGCGCGCGCAATCAGCTCCTTGCCGGTGCCGGTCTCGCCCAGGATGCAGACACGGGTCTCGCTGGCCGCCACGCGGTCCACCTGCGCCATGACGCGTCGCATGCGCTCGCCCGAGTACACGATTTCGTGTCTGCCGACGCGCTGGCGGAGGTCCCGGTTCTCGTCTTCCAGGCGCTTCAACTTGAGGACGTTGTCCACGGTGAGCAGCAGTTTGTCGGTGGAGAGCGGCTTCTCCAAAAAATCAAGCGCGCCCAGGCGCGTGGCGCGGACCGCCATTTCGATATTGGCCTGCCCGCTGATCATCACCACGGGAAGCGTGACGCCCAGCGCGCGGAGGTCTTCGAGCAGTGCCAGGCCATCTTTACCGGGCATCACGACGTCGCTCAGCATCATATCGAAAGCCTGCGATTTGGCGAGTTCGAGTGCGCGCGCAGCGTTATCGCAAACGGTGGCTTGGTGCCCGGCCAGGCGGAATGCGCGCGCCAGCGATGCCAGCGTGTTGGGGTCGTCGTCAACAATCAAGAGGTGTGCCATAAGTCAATAGCTGTACCGTAGGTCAAACGGAGTTTCGAGAGAGTTCGATGCGGAAGGTGGAACCCCTGCCCTTTTCACTGTCCACCGAAATCCGCCCGCCGTGATCGCTGACTACGGATTGTACGATGGCGAGGCCAAGCCCGGTGCCGTGGGTCTTGGTGGTGTAGTAGGGCGTGAAGAGGCGGGCGCATTCCTCCGGGGTCAATCCCTGGCCGGTGTCGGAGATCTCCAGGCGCACGCCGCCGGCCAGGGCCACGGTGCGTAGCGTGAGCGTGCCGCCCTCGGGCATGGCATCGATTGCGTTGAGCACCAGGTTGCGCAGCACGCGCGTCATCTGTTCGGGGTCCATCGGCACCAGGCGCACGGCGGCATCCATATCCGTCACCGCTTGCACCCGCGCCTGCGCCAGTTGACCGGCGAACAGCCTCAGGGTGTCCGTGACCAGCGCGTTGAACTCTACGGGCTGCATCTCCGGAGGCGGCATTTTGGCGAAATCGCTGAAGCGGCCCACGATCTGCTTCAACTGGGCGAGTTCGGCTAGCAGAGTCGTAGTGCCTTCGCGGAAGACTTCGTCGAACTGTTCGGGGTGCCGGTCGCGCGCGCGGAGCATGTTCTCCACGGTGATCTGGAGGGGAAACAGCGGGTTCTTCAATTCGTGCGCCAGGCGTCTGGCGAGTTCGCGCCATGCGGCGACGCGCTCGGCCTGCACCAGGCGCTCGCGTTGCGCCACCAGTTCACCGGTCATGCGATTGAAGGCGCGGGCGAGTTGGCCGATCTCGTCGGCGGAAGAGACATCGACGGTGGTGTTCCAATCGCCCGCCGTGACGCGTTCGGCGCTATCGGCGAGACGGTGCATGGGACGGGTGACACGCGCGGCGGCCCACCAGCTCAAGGCGATACCGAGGAGAATGCCGGCGCCCGCCACGATCACTCCGGTCTGGAGCAGCGAGTTCTCGAGTTCCACCAGGTCGCGCCGCGAACTGGCAATCAGCAGCACGCCCAAAATGTTGCTATCGAGCCCAGGAAGTGGTACGGCGTGGAAGCTCTCGGCGGCGGCGCCAGAGCCCACGATGCGGGATCTTTCACGACGCTCCAACTGCACCTGCTCGATCAAAAGGCGCAAGCGCGCGGGATTGGCCGCGGGGCCGGCGGCGTCGATCAACTCCGACGGTGCGAAATGGGATTCCAGGTTGCGGTAGAGCAGGACCCGCATGCCGGCGGGGAGCATCAGGGTGGAGAGGAACTCGCGGTCCAGTTGCCGGCCGCCGACGACGTAGAGTTTGCGGTCGCCCTCGGTTGCGGTCCCCACGGCCACCAACGCTAACGTCACCCCCTGCGGCAATTCCTCGCGCCGCAGGAAGGCGCCGCGGAGTTTCCAATCCTCGCCGGCGGTGAGCCATTCCTCTTTGTAGCCGAAACGCGCGGGCCACTGGGCGCTACTCACAATGGCGCCATCGGGGGCCACCAGTTCCAGCAGATCCAGATCGTGGGTGGCCGCCTGGGGAGCGGCGTAGTCGTAGTATTCGTTGTAGTCCGGCTGGATGGCGATGTGGCGCGCCGCCTCCGATGCGGCGATGGCGTTGACGGTGCGGACCAACTCGCTGCGACGGCGGTCGAATTCGTTGCGGAACTGGATGACCAGGGCACCGGCGCGCTCGGCTTCGGAGCGTTCAAAGGCCTGGCGCGTGCTGCCCAACACGAGGAGGTCCACTATCGCGACCGCGGCCGCGATGGCTACCGTGAAAATCAACAGGAGGCGGGTGCGGAACCTCATGGGCGTGCGCCTTCCAGCCAGAGGTTGTCGAAACGCCACTCCCCCGAGGGCGTGACGCCGGGGCCGCCCCTGACTCGTGGGCTGACACCGTAGACGTCGGGGAGGTGGATCAGCGGGATGACGCGAAAGCCGTCGAGCAGGGCGCGTTCCGCGGCGTAGGTTTGTTCCGGCGACGCGGCGCGCGGCGTAGCGGGCAAGCCGAGCGCCGCGCCGATCTGGGCGAGCGCCGTCGCCGGGTCCGTCGAAGCGATGCGCAACTCCACCAGTACGACGTCGGCACTGGCGGTTTGAGGGGTCACGGAAACGGCGAGCCCGGCATCGCGGGCGTTGAGTGCGATGCGTTCGGCGATCGGACGCGCGGCGGCGTCGCTCACGCCCAGGGTGATGGGCCGCGCGCCGGGGGCGAGTTGGCGGGCGCGTCCCAGGTCGGCCGCCGCGGGAAACAGGAAGGCGTGTCCGGAAAGCCACTGCGGCAGCAGAGCGCCAGAGACTTCGCCCTGCCTTTGCAGGAGCACGGTGTGAATGGTGGAGCGATCCACCGCCAACGCCAGGGCTTCACGCACACGCGAATCCTCAAACCGTGGTGCGAAAACCAGCGCCAGCACGCGCACTGGCGAAGAGGACCACAGGCGGCGGCCAGTCGGCTGGCGGCGTAGTTCGTTGGGGCCGAGTTCCACCACGTCGGTCTTGCCGAGATCGAGATCGCTGGCCTGCTCACGCAGCGCGCGCCCCAGCAGGATTTCGACGCCGGCGAGGAAAGGGCGGCCACCACTTGCGTTCTCGTCGGCTTCATAGACGGCGAGCCGCCCAGCCTCCCACCGCGCGATGGTAAACCCGGCGCCCAGCAGCGGGGGCGGGTCCGGGGTTTCCGCATTCTGCCGCACTTCTACCCGCAGCGTGCCGCCGTATTGGGGGCGGGTCGCGGCGGGGGCGGCGAGCGGGACAAGCAGGGCTGCGATCATGAACGTCGAAAACAGAGTCGCAGCGCCGCGGCACGCAAACGTCGCGCGCGCTGCCGTTGCAGCCTCCCCGCCGGTGGGCGGCGGGGCCTTCTGCGCAGCGAGACATTCACCCGAGGCAACCGCTCCGTTAAAGACACGGCGCAAATCGTTGATTCCACAACACCGGTCCCGCACGGGCGACAGCATTTTCTTCTTATACACCGCAGTTCACCGTAATGACGTATGCCTGGTAGCGCCCGGTGGTGAGGTCGTTGACCACGGCGAGGGCCGCGTTGCCGCCGAGACTCCAGAACGCCGAGACCGGGCCCGGCAGATCGAGCGGGACGGAGAGCGGGACGGGCGTCCGGTCGACCAACCCGAAGGCGCGTACGGCATCGGGTTCGCGGGCGTCGCCGGCCTTGGTCGCGAGGATCTGGGAGCCTCCGCCGCATCGCGCCTCGGTCCCGGCAATGTCGCTGCCCCAGGCGGTCACGCTGCCCACCGGGTCGAACGCGCCGTCAAGAATCTGCGTGCGGCCGTCGAGCATTGCCAGAAACCAGTACGGGCGGCCATCCTCTTCGGCGGAGGCGGCGGAGAAGAAAGGGGCTAGCATCTTGCGGAGGCCGTTGGCTGTGGACACTCGCCCGTCGAAGTGATTGCGCCCGGGAGTGAAGCTTGCCAGGAGCACGCCTCGCGGGCCGGCATCGAGGGTCCACGGCTCGTCGCTGCGGTGGCACTCCATGGTGAGCGACGGAGCGGTGGCGCCGCTGCAGGCCACGCCAGGCAAGTACGCCTGAAAGCCGCTGCCATTGACCCGCAGATGTCCGCGCAGGTCGCGCGGCCAGGGCCGTGGGGGGATGAGCGGCAGGGATTGTGTGGCACTCTCCGCACGCAGGCTGACGCGGGAAGGCGAGAGCACCAGGACGGCCGGACCGAGTATGACCACGTCCAGAATCTGCTCCTCCTGTTCCCATACCAGCTTTTTTTCCAGGGTGAGTGTGGAACCGGTGGGCGCCCCGGCTGGCGGGGGGCGTTTCCAGGAGGCGATCCAGACCTGGCGACCGTCGCCCTTGCGGACTTCTTCCACGAGCAGAAACTGAGACGGATTGCCGGAAAGGGTGAGGCGGGCGTCCGCCACGGGCGCGATCTCGCTGATGAGCACGCCAGCTTCACGCAGGGCGGCATCGAAAACGACGCGAGCCTGGTTGAAATCGCCCGAGGCCAGCGAGGAGAGGTTACGCCAACTGACCGATACGGGCTCGCCGCGCCCGGCAAGTGCGGCGGTTCTCCGCGCCAGTTCGCGAACGGCGCCGGCCATGTCGTCAGCGGCCTGAGCGTCCCGAAGCAGGAGAAGCAGGAGCGCGGAAAGGACCGCGGAGCCCTTCACGCCAGCGATCATAGCACATTTGCGCCACATTCCCCCGCTCATGAAGCGTACCACGCTGGTTGGTTGTTGGGCCTGCGGGGGCACGCGGTGCTCATCCGTACGTCTATCTTTGGATGGCTGGTGCGACCTTCCGGTCTGCTGTGGATACGCCGTTTCGAGCGGCGGCGGCCTCAAGGTAGCGCAACGCCTGCCGGGTCAACTCCGGGACAACGGGGTCCGGGTGGCGGAGCAGCAGAACCAGCATGCGGATCCAGGCGAGTTCGGCTGGGTCGATACCGATCACGGTGACGGTCTTGGCCATCAGGGGAGTCTCACGATTATCTCTTCGGATGCAGTCTGGAAATGTTGAGCACTGGAGACTTTCGGTTTGCTGCCGATAAGATAAATGCGAAGAAGTCCGGCCGCGGAAACCCCGGGGCTGGGATCTTGGCGAAGGAGTCTTTGTGGATATATCTGCAATCAATCGCAATGCGACGGGTATCCATGTGCCGGCGCCCGACGTGACCTTGGACAAGACGGCGGAAAAGCGGGAAGTGGTTCAGGCGGTCAAGGCGGTCAACGGCACGGAGATGTTTGGGCCGGAGAACGAGTTGCGTTTCCAAAGGGATCCGGAAACCAACCGGTTCGTGGTTCGGGTGGTGAACCGCAAGACGCGGGAAGTTCTCTCACAGGTGCCGGAGGAGTACGTGCTTCGGCTGGCGGCAGAGATGAAGAAGCTGGGCTAGTGGTGGGCTGGTTGCGGCGCAGGAAAGTCAGGAATACGGACGCTGCCGGACATGGCTTGCACCGTTCTTTGCTGGCGGTCTCGCAGGCGTTTGTGTCCCCAGCTCCTCGGGGAGCCACGTTATACCGTGCCGCAAGCAGAAGACCGGGAAGCGGCGCGTCCAGTTCTTCTGCTTTCCCGATGCACGCCACCACTTTGCCCAGGCGATCGAACAGCGCTATCGCCGACAGTGGCTTCGCGCTGAAGATCTTTGAGTGCCAGGGGTACGGCCGTGGCGCGGCGTAAGTCCAGGCGGCCGCGATTGGCCACGATCTGACGCGCGCTGCCCCTGATCCTTGAGGTGTGGGACCTCGGCGGGGCTCCCTTTACACCAAGTGGCTTGCCAGCAATCCGCCACCAGAAGTGCCATCAGTTTCTTCATCGACTTCCTTCTGACACCTTCAGTTCTTCCTTTTGACATCTTCCATCTTGAGCACCACGCTGAGCGTGATTCGACGGGCGGGGTAGCAGTGGTCGTGGTCGCAGACTTGCGCCTGTAAGACGCCGGTCAAGGTCACACGGCGGGGCGCGCCGTTTGGTCCACCGTGAAAGGCACGGTGATCACGGCATTACCGGCAAAGACGGAGAGGGGGTCGGCGGCGCACCACTCGGAAACGGTTCTGGGCTCCGCGCATATGGGCCTGTCCCACGTGATGCCGGAGACAGGCTTGGGCGTGAAGGATGTGGGGATGGGGTTGGGGTCGGCCGTGACGTTGGAGTTGGCGTGGCCGCCTCAGAATTCTCAGAGTGACTTTCATCTGGCCCTGGCGGCCCGCGGCCACGCTGAAAGATCGCAGCGTGGCGATGGCGTCCACCGGCTTGTCGGCGTCGAGCCGGACCTGCGCGTAACCAGCGCCGACCAGCAGCATCGCGATGGAGACAGCTTCATTGGAACCGGCTCTTGCCGACGCTTATGGCCGCGCCCTGCGCCAGGATCGCTTCGACCTGGAGTTCCAGGATGCGCTACGCATCGGGGCCGCGGATAACTCCAGGCCTGTAAACCATGCGGCCTGCCTGGTCGATCAGGAGTTGGTGGGGAGACCGCGCACTTTGTGCGCCTTGGTAAGTTCCTCGTCGCCGCGCAGGCTTTGCCCCTTCGGATGCGCCGCCGGGTGGTGGCCGCAATGTCCACTTCGACAGTAAAGGCGCCGATCCGGCCCGCGGCGTGGGGGCGGAAATCCCCGCAATCGGCTTTAGTACGGAGTTCCCGGCTGGCGCCGTGCTCGGGGCCCGCGATGCCTCGGTAGGGCGCCGAACCATCTTCGCCCAAAGGCCGGATGTTGGGGAAACCACACCGTGGGGGTAAAGAAGCTCCCTGGGCCGCCGATAAGCTTTTTGTGGGAGAACATCATGTCGAATAGCGGACAAGACGCGTACCTGGAAAGCAGAGTGCTGACGGCGGACCCCCTCGAACTAGTAAACCTGCTCTTCCAAGCCTGCACGCAAGCGGTGCGGGAGGCGCGGCGTCACCTG
>JAPKZC010001066.1:1275-6309 GCA_026394025.1 Candidatus Solibacter sp. | reverse complement strand
GCGGTTGGTCGCCGCCACCACGCGCAGGTCCGTGCGCACCGTTCGGGTGCCGCCCACGCGCTCGAATTCGTGCTCCTGCAACACGCGCAGCAGTTTGGCCTGCGATGCCCCGTGCAGGTCGCCCACTTCATCGAGGAAAATGGTGCCGCCATCGGCCAGTTCGAACTTGCCGCGGCGCAGCGCCGTGGCGCCGGTGAAAGAGCCCTTCTCGTGCCCGAAGAGCTCGGTTTCCAGCAACTCGGTCGGAATCGCCGCGCAGTTCACCTTGACGAACGGGCCGCCCGCGAACGGGCTCGCATTGTGGATGTGCGCCGCCAACAGTTCCTTCCCGGTGCCCGATTCGCCGATCAGCAGCACGCGCGCATCGCTGCGCGCCGCCATCGACGCCTGTTCCACGGCGCGCTGCCAGGCCGGCGAACTGCCGATCATCTTGGGTGAGGTGCCCACCAGTTCGCGCAGGCGTTCGTTCTCCTGCCGGAGGGTGGAGTGCTCCATGGCGTGTTTCACCGCCAGCAGCACGCGATCTCGGCTCAGCGGCTTCTCCAGAAAATCGAAGGCGCCGGCACGCGTCGCTTCCACCGCGTCGGCAATTGTGCCGTGGCCGGAGATCATGATGGCGGGCGCCGAGGTGCCGCTCTGCTTGACCGCCTTCAGCAGGTCGATCCCGCTGCCGTCGGGCAGTTTCATGTCCAGCAGGTAGGCGTCGGCGCGCCCGGCGTCTGGGTGTTTGGTGAACTCCGCCACACTGCGGCAGAAATTCACCGCGTAGCCCTCGCGCTCCAGAATCATGCGAAGTGAGCGGCCGATATTCTCTTCATCATCCACGATCAGGATGCGTTTGGATGCCATGAGTAGCCACGGGCAGCAGCACGCGGAAGCCTGCGCCGCCCAGTTCTCCTTTCACCACAATAATGTCTCCGCCGTTGAGCAACGCGCTTTTGCGCGCGATCGAAAGCCCCAGCCCCATTCCACGTTTCTTGAAGGAGATGGTGGGTTGAAACAAACTGGAGCGCGCCTGTTCGCTCAAGCCCGGTCCGGAATCGTGTACCTCAATAGAGACGCGTCCGCCGTCCGCCGCGGTCACCCCCAGAATCCTGCCGCCTTCGCCCGCCGCTTCGGCGGCGTTCTCCAGCAGGTTGGTCAGGATGCCCTTCAGCAGGTCTTGATCCGCCACTACCGGCGGCGCGCTCTCCGCCAGGCGGCAATCGTAGGCCACCTCGGGATGCGACGTCTTGAGGAACGCAATGCGTTCCTGCAACAGCCCGTTGACGTCCACCTCACCGGGTTGCACCGGCGGCTCGGCGGCGAATTGGGAGAACGCGCGGATGCGCCGCTCCAGGGTCTCGATCTCGTCCACCACGATCTGCGTGGCCTGCTCCATGAAGCCGCGGTCGGCATCGTCGTAGCGCACCAGCATCTCTTCCACGGTTAAACGGATGGGGGTCAGCGAGTTCTTCACCTCGTGCGCCATCTTGCGCGCCAGCGTCTGCCAGCTTGCCAGTTGCCGCAGGTAGACCAGCCGCTCCGTGCTTTCCTGAAGCCGGCCCGCCATGTTGTTGAAGGCCCCGATGGCGCGGCCGATTTCGTCGTCGCGCCGCGCCTGCACGCGCGCCGTGAGATCGCCCGCCGCCAGGTTACCGAGGCCCGTGGTCAACTCCTGGATGGGCCGGCTGATGCGGTGCGCCAGGTAGACCAACAACGCCAGCGACACCAGCCAGATCGCCGCCGCCAGCACGATGTAGGTGCGCTTGACGCCGCGGCGCAGATCTCGCTCGTTGGCTTCTTCCACCGCGCGCCGCGCATCGCGGATCTCGCGCGTCAGGCGATCCATGGCGACCTCGCCCAGGCTCTCTGAATAGGACCAGATCTCATTGCCGTGGCGCACCAGGTAATCCAGGCGGTTGCCCTCCTCGCCAGAGCGCACGACACGCTCGCCATCCAGCCCGCCGGAGAAAACCTTGATCGCATCCGGCCACGAGGCGCGATCCAGCGGTTCGTATTTGCGCGGCTGGATGGCGCCGGCTTGCGCCCGGCGCTTTAGGTCTTCGCTGGCGCGCTCATAAAGCCCGCGAGCCGTAACCCCAAGCGATTTCGACAGCGTATCCAGCCTGCTGGTGGAAGAAGTATCGACGCTCTCCTCGAGTATGGAGGTTGTGATCCAAATGGTGGCGGCGAGTGGTGCCAACGTGGCCGCCAGAAAAATCAGGATCAGCCTGTCGCGAAGGCGGTTCACGCGTTTCGCGACCCGCGGCCTGCCAGACGGGGCAGATCGGCCAGACGCACGCGTGTCTCCAGCGGTCCCCAATGCGTGACTTCGGTGTTCTTGCGGCCCAGGAACTCGATCAGATCGTGGATACTGATGCCGATCCTGGTCTCATCGGCAAAGTCGCGCGCGGTGCCGGTGCGCAGCTCCAGACGAAGCCAGTAGTACAGACTGGGCGCGAGGCCCAACGTGCTCAGGGTCAGGTTGTCGAAACACCAGGTCTCGGCGGCCGCCAGCGAGAGGCCTTCGGCCGTGCGCGGCGCGGCACCCTGCGTGCTCCCTAAGTGGGTCCCGGAGAACTTCTCCTCCCAAAGAGCATAGCTCACCACGAAGCGTCCCTGCTGCGGCCGCACCACCGCCGTACGCGATTCGTTGAGCAGTTCGAGTTGCGCCACGTAAGCCACTACGTCGCGGTATTTCAAGCGTTCCAGGGGCTTGCCGCTGAGGAAGTGCAGCGTGGGGGCGGCGACGTGCAGGTTGTCGCCATCGTACATCACCTTCATGGAATCGGCCGCGCGCGCGGAGAACAGAGGGACCGTAAGCCCGGCCAGAAGCCAGTTCCTGCGGCTGATCTTTGTCTCCCGCGAGCGGGTTTCCATCAATAAATCATGCCTACCATGACGATCGGCTCGACGTGTCCGGACCTGATCGGGAACGCTACGGCGAGCGAAAAAATCGATTCCTTGAAGCCCACGCCAAGCGAATGCCGGGCCGTGGCCGGCTGGCCGCTGTCCCAGACTGCGCCGGCATCGTAAAACGCCTGGAAGTGCCCATACCGGTAATCGACGCTGTTGTGTATCAGGCGGTTTCCCCCAATTGGGTCGATATCGTACTTGTTCCAGCCGCGAAGGTAGTAGCTATTGCCCGCCACCAGGCGATCCGCCAGCGGCGCCCGCCCGCTGACCGACCCGGCCACTATGTGATCCATCAACTGGTGCTTGCCATGCCCGACGCGGTAGTTCAGCCCCGCCAGATGCGAAGTATACACGAAGTCGGTGCCCAGGAGTTTGGTGGCCACACGCAGGTTATAGTCGGCATCCACGTCTTGCGGGTATTCTGACTCCGCCAGCCGCCGGTGATACCGCAGGGTGGAAATCAGGGCGTTGGCGGCCTCGGTGTGAGCGGTTGGATACTGGTTCTGAAAGCGTTGAAAGCCCACCCCGATCTCGAGCGTCAGGGGCTTGGCCAGGCTGATGGTGGCAGTCGGCTGGAAATTCTGCCGGGTGCGGTAGGCATCCGAGGTCTGGTCGGGGTGCGCCGTCAGAGCGTCCAGCGTATTCCGGTTCCATTGCTGGTGGTAGCTCTCGAACTGGAATCGCAGGCCCAACCGATCGTTCCCCACGTGCTTGTTTTCGTAGCGCGCGGAAATTCCGGCGAATCGCTCGTTGAGCGTGTCGCCGTCACTCGCCAGACCGAAGGCAAACGCGTTCTGTTGCACGGTGAACCCTACCGAGCCGGCCCCGCTCCATCCCTGCTTGGAATCGTACAGGAATTTAGTCACCGTGGCGTCGATGCCGAAGCTCGACGGCACCGCCTCGAATTCCACGCGAACATGGTCCGGCGTGTCGCCGCGCAGCACGTGGTGGCTGACTTCGCGCGCCGAGAGTTCCTTCTTGAGGCGCGTCGCCAAGCGGTCCAGAACGCCGGAATTCAGCTTCTGCCCGATCAGCGCCAGCAGATCCTTGCTCAGCCCGGAACTGAGCCGGTCATTCTGCTGATCGGCCACGTTGGTCTTCCAGCCCGTTCCAGCCACGATCACCGCATCGACCGTGTAGCGGTTGTTGACATTCAGGTCGGAGTCTTGCGTTAAGCACGCCCGAGGCCAATCGCAACTGATTGAAAATAGGAAGGATAAAAAAAGCAGCTTGTGACTTGCGTTCACAGGTGTGGACCGCCCACCAAGGGAGACTGGCGCCACCCGGGCAGGCGAGGCCTGGCTTACAGGACCTTCGCCAGCTCGGTAGCAAACGCGCTGCGCGGCGACTGCTCGCGATTTCGTCCACCGCGCTTCTTGCGGTCGGGACGTTGTTCGGTTCGGATGGCATTGGGTGCCGCGATCTGCTGCTGCGGCGCCGGCGCCGCTCCGCGGGGAGCATCCTTGCCTTTCGGCGGCTGCGCGGGGTTAGCGCGCAACAACCGGTCTTCCAGGGGGGCGCGGTCAAAACGGCGAATGATCGATTGCATCTCGTCGTTCGTGGGCGCTTCGACAAATGCGAAGCCCTTGGATTCCTGCGTTTCGTGGTTTCGGATCACTTTGACGGCGTCGGCGACGAGGTCTTCAGCGGCCAGCCATTGCTTAATATCGTCAGCGGTGACCCAGGTAGGGAGATTACCAAGAAATACGGTGAAGCTCATTGAGGTGATTTTGTTACTCCGTTGTGGATTTGCGGCACTTCAAGGGGAGGATTCCGATCTGCCATATAGATAGTATCAGAGTGGATTAGCGGATGCAAATCGTTGATTTTTCGCGCGGTAACGGCTTGTCCCAGCGCCCACGGGGAAACCCGTGCCAGCACCAGGGAGAGTCCGCAGAGCAGCACTCCACCCCCCAGGAACAGCGCCCCCGTTCCGGGCTCCGGCACTTCCGAATCGGCCGCGAAGCTCATCGCGCCCCGCGAATTCATCAATCGCGCCCCAAACTCCTGGCGCTCCAGTTCCACCCAGCCGGGTATCGCACCGACAGAGAGCGGCCCCCCTGTCAGGCTGGCAAACAAATCTTGCCGCATCAGGTAGGGCGCCAGGCCCACCGTGACCTCCGGCCCTCCGTTGCG
>JAPKZC010001066.1:0-1185 GCA_026394025.1 Candidatus Solibacter sp. | reverse complement strand
GCTGAACGCCAGGTTACCGAACGCTACCGACACTTCCCGGTCCGCCGATTCCAGCGTGGCGGCGAACCCTCCCGCCCCACTCAGCGGAGTAGACACAAACGCGAAGCTCACATCCGTCGGATTCAGCGGCAGGCCGAAGGCAGCCGCGTTCACCCCAAAGTTCCAGGTGAACAGGTGGAAAACCAACGTGTCCCCAGAACGCACCACGGCGCTGGTATCCGCCGATACGTCGATCGTGGACCCGCCCATTGGCAGCGCCACGAAAATCGCGAGATAGAGCCCCCACGGCAGTCTCATCCACAGTGATTGTAGCCCTCTGGACCTCGGCTGAACAGAATCTCTAGTACTGGTACAGGGGGATAGATGCATTAGATTCGGTTTACGCATGATTCCTTGGATGGGGGCAAGACCTCCGGATTTGCTACTCCCGCCGGTAGATCACGCTGCCCGCACTGCGCCCCACTTCGCGATACCCCGCCATCCATGCCCGCAGGTCAGCGAACCCGGTGACCGCCAGGCGCCGATTGTATTCCCCCAGCCCATCCACCACGAACGTGGGCCGCGATGCCGCCAACTCCGCCCGCCGCGCCTGCGAGACCTCCGTCTCTACCGGCGTCGATTGCGTCAGGTGCCGGTCGGCCGGCACGCCCGTCAGGGGCTGCGAATCCAGGAACCGCGTTGCCGCCGGCAGATGCGAGTAAACGTAGATTTCCGGCCGGTACCCCCACACGAACAGCGAGTCTCCCACCTTCGCCGCCGCACGGACGATGGCCGCCGCCACGCGGCTGTCCCGGTCCATCGCCGTATCCCGCCACCCGGCGTCCAGCGCCGCCCTAAAATACGTGGGAGCAAAGCGCGCCAGCGGAACCAGCAGCAAAAGCAACAACCCCACCACTCGACGCTGGGCCCGCATCTCCGCAAATCCGCGAGCTGCCAGCAGCACCACCACCGGCAGAACCTGGAAGTAGTAGCGCGGGAAGAAACGCAGACCCGCCGCCACCCCGGCCAGCGAAATCAAGAGCCACACCGCCCACCGCCGCCGTTCGTCTTTCCACGGCATCACGGCCCATGCCGCCACGGCCGCGATCGCGATTGCGGCATGAAACCCCGCCCAATTCAACGTGCGCTCGAGACCGTTTTTCAACGGAGCCTCCAGGAACGTCGTCTCCGCGTAGACTCGCCCCC
>JAPKZC010000474.1:7909-22210 GCA_026394025.1 Candidatus Solibacter sp. | reverse complement strand
GTAGCGGCTTCGGGCGCGGTAGCGGCTTCGGGCGCGGTAGCGGCTTCGGGCGCGGTAGCGGCTTCGGGCGCGGTAGCGGCTTCGGGCGCGGTAGCGGCTTCGGGCGCGGTAGCGGCTTCGGGCGCGGTAGCGGTTTCGGGCGCGGTAGCGGTTTCGGGCGCGGGCTCGGCAGGAGGCGCGGCTTCCAACGCGGTGGCCTCGGGCGCGGATTGCAACGCGACGGCCTCGGGTGCGGGTGCGGCTAGCAACGGGCCGGTTTCGGTTTCGGGCGCAGTGTCCAGGGCGGCGGCTCCGGCTTCGGCTTCGGGCCCCGCTTCCAATGCGGCGGCTCCGGCTTCGAGTGCGGATTGCAACGCGACGGCCTCGGGTGGTGCGGCTAACAACGAGCCGGTTTCGGGCGCAGTTTCCAGGGCGGCGGCTTCGGCTTCGGGCTCCGGCGTGGGCGCGGCGGGTACGACTTCGGCGACCGGCTCTACTAGCGGCGCGGCGGCTTCCGCTTCCACAGGCCGTACCCGGCGTTTGTATTCGATGATCAATCCGGGCAGCGTGCCTTCGACGAACTGGGGAGTCTCCGAGCGACCCCAGCCGCGCGATCGCTCGCCGCCGAAACCGGTGTCGGCCAGTAAGCGGAAGGCGGCTTTCACTGGTTCCTGCCACTCGTCCCGCGCCTGGTCGTCGCGGAAACCGACGACAGTCCACAGGCCGCAGCCCTCGCGGAATTCGATGCATGCCGTGGCGTGCCGTTCGCTAGAGCCGCTCAAACGATCCACGGCGGAATTCCAGCGGACACTGGTGCGGAACGGACCGGGCTTGCCGGCGGGTACGAGGCAACCGCTGGCGCCATCCACACTCCATTGATTCTCGTTGAGCTTCTTGCCGGACAGAATCGATTCCACCACGCTGAGGGGAATGAAGCGCGCACTCTTCCAACGCACGCGCGCGGACATCAGGGAGGGCGAGGTGGGCGGCCAGACGGTGCGCGGCGGGACGACGAAACCGATGTCGTCGAGGAACGGGAAGCACGAGCTGAAACACACCGCAGGCGTCTGGCTGCGCGCGGTGGCGTCCAGCCAGGCGGAAAGCGAGCCCATGCGCGACATGGCGCTGGTGACGGCGCTAAAAAGCGAGTCACTGTGATAGATCACGTCCACGCGGTTGCGAGCACCCGAATCCGGCCCGATACGCCAGGGGCCGGCGGGTCGCAGTTTGACGACCAGTCCCGGGTTCATTACTCCTCGCGCACGAAGGAAAACGCCGATTGATTGACGGCCGCCTGAATGGCCGCGAGCGTGGCGCCGGAACTAATCTCCTTTTCGGGAGCGCCGGTCGCGTAGTAGTTCTTGTTGCGCCACACCAGGCGCAGGTTGGAGAAGCTGACGCGGCCGCTGCCGCGCGAACCGCCGCCGCCGAGGGCATCGTCTTCGAGGAGGCGGAGGCCCTCCAGGACGCGCATAAACAGCGGAGCATCCTCATCGCAGAGCACGTCCATGACGAAACGGGTTTGGAAGCGCGCGCCCATGGGGACACGTTCCAGGGTCCGCGGATTCGCCTGCCCGGTGATGCGGTCGATGGCGTTCTCGCTCTTGACTTCGGTGAGCTCGTCATCGAGATTTTCGCGCATCTGAGCCGTGATGCTGTCGGGGTTGAGCGGTGCGTCGAAGACGGCGAGCCGCGCCGGGGTTGCCTGGGAAGTGTCGAGGGCTTCGCCCTGCACTCGCTCCATGCGGCCGGGATTGCGTCCGAAGAGCAGACAGATTTCGTCGTCGGGGCGGTCGCTCTGGTGAATGCGTACTTCCTGGCCCTTGCGGCGCGACAGGTAGACGAGTTCGCTGGGCACGGCCAGGCCGCCGGATTGCTCCAGCAGCGAACGGATCTTGCCGCGCAGCGAACTGCCCGGCACATACGGCCGGCCGAAGGCATCCTTGACCACGGGATTGTCGCTTCCGCCGATCTCGAGCGAGCCCTTTCCGGCGCCGACGTGGAGTCCGGTTTCACAGAGCATTTCGCCTTCGAGGATCAGCTTGCCGATCAGTTTCAACTCGGTTTGAGAGGTATGTGCGCTCATGCTTTACTCGTTGTAGGCCACGATGGCCTCAAATAGATCTTTGAACCGTTCGTATCCGCGGCTGTCGTTGCGGCGCGTCACCTGAAGCAGCAGTTTCTCGATTTGATCGAGGCTGCGCAGCCCGTGACGCGCGATGGTGTAGGCCAGGCGGGCGCGCAACATGACGAACTCGTGCTGTCGCTCGCTTTCCGGCGCCCGCACGGCACGCCGCACGGCACTATAGAGCCGGCGGAGCTGGCTCTTGGTGCCGCTATCCATATCGCGCATCCGGCTGACGATGGCATGCGCCTGGTTGTCCAAGTACAGGCTGTCGCCGATGAGCTTTTCCAGCTCGATTTCGGGCGGGCCCTCGGGACGGCCGCGATCGAATCCGCGGCGGTCGCCGCGATCTCCACCACGGTCGCCGCCGGGACGGTCGCCGCCGGGGCGATCACCGCCGGGACGATCGCCGCGCGGTCCGGCCCCGTGTGGGGCTCCCTGCGCGCCGCGACCTTCGCGCGGCGGACGGGTTTCCTTCCGTTGCTCCTGCTCTTGTGCCATTCGCTAAACCTCTGTCACCAATCTGGCCCATTCCAGGGCCACCAGGCCCGCAGGCCGCAATTTCACTTCCGCCGATTTCCGGCCGACCATCTCGCTGATCAGATGGGTACGCAATTTCTGGAATTCCCGGTCGCGGGTGCCGCTGAGAATCCGGTTGAAGCGCCGCTGGAAACGCCAAGTGCGCTGTATGTCCGTACCATCGCTAAAGGCGTCGCGCCGGTAGAAACTGCGCAGTTGATAGAGGAACTGCCTGGACATGCGGAAATCATGAATCAGGCGGGTCACGGTATCCTTGAGATCGGCGGCATCGTTGAGGTGGCGCCACTCCAGAATGCGGCCCAGCAGGTAGATGCAGTCCTTGCCCGCCGCTTTGGCCAGATCGAGATTGCGGCCAGCCTCTTCATACACGGTGGCAAGCGGGAAATAGGTTTCCGGCGCCAGGGCGATGGCCATCGAAATGGTCTTGCCTTCCGCCCCGGGATAGTCTTTCAGGTTTTCTTCCGTGAAGCGGTGGAACAGTCGCTGCACCTCGCGGGCGAGCGCGATCAAGGTATCCCAGGCGCCGTAGACGGCAAAATCATCGCCGCCGGAATAGATGATGCTGACCTTGCGCCAGAACTCCGGCAAGGAACAGAGGACCTCGAGTTCGCCGGCAAAGAACTGCTTGTAGAGCACGGAAAGCGGCACATGCTCTTCGATGGAATGCACGCGGCGGAGGCGGAGCCCGAAATTATCGACGTCGCCGCGCAGCACGCCCCAGGTGGAGCGGCCCTGGGCGCGGCGGCCGAGGGTCTGCACGGGGGCCGCCTGCTTGCCGTCATCGCTGGGCGCGGCGTGGCGGGCCAGCATGATGCCGTCGGGCGAGAGGTTGGAAGTGAGGCTCCAAGTGTACTTGCCTTCGCCGGGGACGACCTTGCCGGGATTTTCCGGCGACCAACCGATCTGGGAGGCCTCACGGACCTTGGCGCCCAGTTCGCGGGCGAAATACAGGTCGGAATCGTTGCCCGGCAGGGCGACGAAAGGCTGGAAGGCGGCGGCGCCGGCCTGGCGCAAGGGCGCGTCGCTCTTGCCCTGGAGTTCCTCGTTGATACGCTTGCGAATGACGGCCCAATCGCCGAGATTATCGGTGACGGCCCAGACCAGCCTGACGCGTTTGGAACTGATATCAAAAATCTGAGAGGCGGCGGCGGAAAGGAAAGTTTCGACGGCCTGGCGAACGCCGCCGGGCAGCACGACCAGGAACTGGCCGCCACCACTGGAGCCCAGCAGGATGCGCGGCAGGCCGAGTTCGGCCAGCAGGGCGCGGGGGAGGACTTCGCAGAGCAGAGTAATCCACTGCGACTTGCCGGCGAGCAGGTCTTCGCCGGCGGAACGCACAGACCTTCCTTCGGCGGGGCCCGCCAAAAGGAAGTCTTCTGTGCCCAGGATTTTGCCTTGCAGCAGGATCTGTTCGGACATCGAACTCTAGAAAAGCCCTTAAGAACCCCTCACTTTAGCACAGAATTCTGAGAACAACAGGGAATCGCGGCAACTGAGTGAGTTATGGCAAATGTAAGAGTGTGGATGGCGGCGTTGCTGTTGGCTGGTGGAGCGTGGGCTGCCGGGCCCCAGACAGCGGCGGCGGCACATCAGCGGCCGGCCGCCGGAACGGCGCCGAAGCGGGAGCCGGTGAAACCGAAACTGAACGATGCGCAACTGGAGGCGGCGATCCGCGCCAAGTTTGCCAAATCCAAGATCAACGAGGACAAGTTCACGGTGCGCGTACAGGGGGGCGTGGCCACAATCGAGGGCAAGACCGACGTCTTGCAGCACAAGGGTGTGGCGACGCGGATGTCCAAAACGGCCGGAGCAGTGGCGGTGAACAATCGCGTGCAGGTAAGCGACGCGGCGAAACGCAAGGCGGCGGGGAATCTTGACGAGGGGCGGCGGCGCGCGCAGGTGAAACGGGGGGATACGCGCAGCGAGCGAAAGTAGGACGAAGGAGGGGGTGCACGGGTTGACAGAAAGGGGCGTGATAAGCTGGAAAGTATCCTGCTATGAAAGTCCTTTGTTTACTCGCAATCGCCAGCTTCAGCGCCCTTTGGGCCCAGTCCGCGCCGGGAGCGGCGCCGCCGCCCCCGCCGCTGCCAGATCTACCGGACGACGCGGTGGTCGCCATATTCGGCGACGGCACAAAGTTCACGATGGGGAATTTCCGGAAAATTTTTGAAGCACTGCCGGCGGCTAACCAGCAGATGGCATTGCGCAACCGGGAACAGTGGCTGCATCAGTGGGAATTGATGCGCAAGCTGACCAAGATGGCGGAAGACGCGAAACTCGATCAGGAGAGCCCCTACAAGGAGACCCTGGCCTACGGGCGGATGAATGTGCTGGCGACGGCCCAGATCAACGCCGCGATCAACCAGATCGTAGTGGAACCCGGTGACATCGTGAAGTACTACGATTCCAATAAGGTGAAATACACGCAGGTGCGGGTCAAGGCAATCTACATCGCGTTTAGCGACGATGCGGCAGCGGGCGGCGCAAGCCAGGGCAAGAAACCGCTGACTGAAGCGGAGGCCAAGGCAAAAGCCACCAAACTGCTGGCCGCGATCAAGGGCGGGGCGGATTTCGTGAAGCTGGTGAAAGAAAACTCCGAAGACGAGACCTCGCGGGAGAAAGACGGCGATTTCGCCACGCTGCGCAGCAGCGACAACATCCCGGACGCGTTCCGCGCGGCGGTGTTCGCGCTGAAGAAAGGCGAGGTCAGCGAAGCGCTCAAGCAGCCGAACGGTTACTATCTGCTGCGCGCCGAAGAAGTCACGGTGCGGCCGCTTTCGGAGGCGCGCGACGAGATCTATAACGAACTGAGAAACGTCCGCTCCGACGAGTGGCTACGCGGGATGGATCGTGACGCCAAGGTACAGATTGTGAACCCGGCATTTATCTCCGGGATGCCGGCTCCCGCCGCTCCCGCCGCCCCAACGAAGCAGTGAACTAACCGGGCCCGGCACGCCCGTGGAACTTGCCGCCAGCCAGCGGTGTCTACTTTGCGTGCTGGAAGCCCTCAATCTCACGAAGACCTTCATCGGCATCCCGGCCGTGGATTCGGTCAGCTTCACTATCCGCCCAGGTGAGATCCTGGGCTACCTCGGTCCCAATGGCGCCGGCAAGAGCACCACCGTCAAGATGCTGACCGGTTTGCTGGAACCCACCAGCGGACGCGTGCTCTTCCACGGCCAGGACATCAGCCGCGATCTGAAAGGGTTCCAGCGCCGCCTCGGCTACGTGCCCGAGGAACCCCACCTGTACCCGCACCTCAGCGGGCGCGAGTATTTGCAGCTTGCCGGCCGGTTGCGCGGCCTTCCGCGGCGCGTCCTGGAGCCCAAAATGGACGAACTTCTGCGCCTCATCGGCCTCTGGGAAGATCGCCACGCCTCGCTTGCCGGGTACTCCAAGGGCATGCGCCAGAAGATTCTCCTGCTGGCCGCCCTGCTGCACGACCCCGAGGTGCTGATCCTCGACGAACCCTTCTCCGGACTCGACGTCAACGCCGCGATGATTCTGCGCAGCCTGCTCGATTCGCTGGCGGCGCGCCAAAAAATGATCCTCTACAGCTCCCACGTCCTCGAAGTGGTGGAGAAGGTGGCGCACAACGTCCTAATCCTGCGCAGAGGCCGCGTGGTGGCCCATGATTCCGTCGTCCGCCTGCGCGAAGTGATGTCCGAATCGTCGCTTGAGGGCGTATTCACCCAACTGACCAACCCCCAGGATACCGACGCCATCGCGCGCCAGATCCTCGGCGTGGTGGCCGCATGACTGCCCGCCTCCGCCGGTGGCTGGAAGAGACCCACAGCGACACGTTTGAGCTGGTGCGGCACTTCCTGGCGCGCTTCTTCGATACCGAAATCGGTGCCAGTTCCGGCGACTGGCACAAAGTCGCGATCGGAGTATTCGCCTGCCTGGTCTCCCTTGGAATCATCGGATTCCAGACCTACCTCGCCCGCTTCCGCATCATTCAGGACGCCGCCAATTCCACCCCGCAACTGTACCAGGCGGCAGTACGCGGAGATCTGATCTCGCTGGTCGCCCTCGTGATGGCGATGACCGCGTTACTAACCCTGCTCCAGTGGCAGTCCCTCTTTCCCAGCCTGCGCGACTATATGGCGCTTGCCGGATTTCCGGTCAGCGCGCGACAGATCTTCGTGGCGAAGTTCGCCGCCCTGGTGCTGCTCTTTGCCGCATTTGTGCTGTCCCTGACCGGCCCGCTTGCGGGCTTTTTCGGCGTCGCCATCCGCGGGCACTGGCAGGAAAACCCGTCAGGTCAGATTCTGGGCGTTGCCACGTTCGCGGCCCTCGCCGGCAGCGGCTTCTCCGTCTTTTTCAGCCTGCTGGCGGTTCAGGGACTGTTGCTCAACTTCGTGCCCAGCCGCTGGTTTCAACGCGTATCGCTCTTCGTCCAGGCCTCGCTGTTCATCGCCACCGTGGGCGCACTTCCGCTGATGGGACGGCAACCCGCCAGCGCCGCGTGGTGGCCGCCATTCTGGTTCATCAGACTCTGGGAATCTATTGTTGTGGGACGAGCATCGGCGCGGCCCGCCTTTCTCGCCGTTGTGCTGCCCCCGGCGATCGCCATCCTAGCCTATCTGCTGAGCTATCACCGCTACCGGAAACTGCTGCTCGAAGCCCCACCGGCACGCGCCGGCGGACACTGGTCCGGCTTGGGGTCGCGCGTGCTGGAACTGTGGATTCGGGACCCGCGCGAACAGGCCGCCTTCGCCTTCACGTGGAAGACTCTGTCGCGCAGCAGGATTCATCGTCTGCTGCTGCTCGCCTTCGCCGGACTGGCCCTCGGCTGGGTGGTTGAGGCAGCGCTCAGTGCCCAGCCAGTCTCCCTGCGCGACGAAGGCATGTACGGGCTGATGGCGGTAGCTTCGCCGCTGGGGCTGGCGGTGCTGATGATACTGGCACTGCGATACCTCTTCTCGCTGCCCGTCACCTTGCAGGCCAACTGGATGTTCCAGACCTGCGACCAGGAAGGCCGCGGCGCATGGCTGGCGGCGGTGGAGCGCTTCGTGATGACCTGTGGCATCGCCCCGGTTTATCTGGCGAGCCTGCCGGCCTCCATCGCCATCCTGGGGTGGGTCCGCGGCCTCGGCGTCAGCGCGCTTGGCGCCCTGGTGGCGCTGCTCTGCTTCGAACGCCTGTTCCGCCATTGGTGCAAGCTCCCTTTCACCTGCTCTTACATTCCCGGCAAGCAGGCAGTCTGGATGCTGCTTTTCCGTTATTCGATGGGGATGATTTACTTCGCCGCGATTCCGCCGATGTTGCTGGCCGCGTCCGGCGAACTCGCGGCATTCCTCGCGCTCTTCACCGGGCTGGCGCTTTTCTGGCGCCGCTGGCGTCGGGTGCGCCAGGCCCAGTGGGCGGAAGCCGCGATGCTCTGGGAGGAGGCGCCCGAGGCCGATCTCCAGGCGTTGCACCTTCGGCCCCTGGAACAAGACGCGTCGGTCACCACCACCGCGCAACGCGCACCAGAGATGTTCTCCGCCGGAATGGTCGCCTCCCGCGGCCTGCTGCCGCAAGCCTGGGAAGAGGAAATCGCGGAGGACCGCCGCGACCTGCCGGTTCTCCTGGCCACCTTCTGGGAGGACGTGCGCTACGGCTGCCGCGTGATCCGGCGCAACCCGCTGCTCTCCCTGGTGGTGATCCTCACCTTGACCGTCGGGATCGGCATCAACGCCAGTGTGTTCACCGTGGTCAACGGCATGATGCTCAAGCCGCACGTCTATAAGGATCCGGCCAGCTTCCTCCGCATCGTCCCGCAATCGCGTCTGCAAAGCGTTCCCAGGCAGGTTTCCTACCAGGAATACATGAGGCTGCGCGACAGCACGCGCACGCTCCGGCAACTGGCGGCATTCAGCTATTTCCCCGTCGTGATCGGCGACGACGACCCGGGCGGCAGCGTCGGCATCGCCGTCTCCTGCAACTTCTTCCTGGTCGACGGGCTGGATCGCGCCATCGTGGGCCGTCTGATCGATCAGAGCGATTGCGGCGCGCCCGGACAAGCGCCCGTCGCTGTGATCGGCGAAAAGGTGTGGCATCAGCGGTTCGCTTCCGACCCCCGCATTGTGGGCCGCGTGGCGCGCGTCAACAACCGTCCGGTGACCATTGTGGGTGTCGCGCCCGGCCTGACTACGAGCTGGCTCACGCCTCCCAACATCTGGCTGCCCTACACCGCGCAGCCCTATCTGGATTCCAGCCGCAGCGGCTTCACCGACGACACGCTGCTGTGGCTCACCTTAGCCGGCCGCCTGGCGCCAGGATATTCGCGCGCTCACGTACGGGCCGAGTTCGACATGCTGGAGCGCCAGGAGGATCGCCTGCATCACGGGCGCGCCACGGCGGTCACCACCACCGACGGCTCCTGGCTGGCGGAGTTCGAACTGTATATGGGCGCGCGCGAGTTGTTCCTGCTCGCCTTCTTCGTTGGGTCGTTCACCATGGTATTGCTGATCGCCTGCGCCAATGTGGCCACGCTGCTGCTCTCGCGCTCGGCCTCGCGGCGGCGCGAAATCGCCGTTCGCCTCGCGCTGGGCGCGCCCCGCGTCCGCCTGGTCCGCATGCTGATCACCGAGAGCCTGATTCTGGCGGCCATCGCCGGAGGGGCCAGCGCGTACCTGGTGCGGCATGTGCCGCATCCGCTGTTCCGCTACCTGGCGCCGCGCGCCCCGGACTACCCGATGGACCCCGATTGGCGCATCTTTCTCTACATCTCCGCCATCGTGCTGTTCAGCGGCATTCTCTCCGGACTGGCACCTGCATTGGAGTCGGTGAAAGTGGATCTCACGTCGTCGCTCAAGGGCTACACCAGCATGCTCAGCGGCGGCCGTCTGCGCGCCGCCCTGGTGAGCGCCCAGGTGGCCTTGAGCATGGTGCTGCTGGTAAGCGCTGGACTGTTCGCCAAATCCGAAGAGCGCAATCTGCACGCCGACCCCGGCTACCTTCCGCAAAAAGTGGTGGTCAGCCCGTTGCGCTTTCCCGAGAACACCTCGGCGGCGACGGCGCGCGTTCGGCTGGACGCCATCGCGCAGCGTTTGAAGGCGCTGCCCGGCGCACATTCGGTGGCCTTCTCCGACGAGCTGCCGATGATCAGCCGCACCACCGTGGAACTGCGTCCGCCAGCGCGTGCCGACGCGGTACAGGCCGTCGATATCTACACCGGCTCGCCCGGCTTCTTCGAAACGCTCGGCGTCCCGATCCTGCGCGGACGCGAGTTTCAGGAGTCGGATGGCTCGGCCATCGTGGTCTCGCGCAACCTGGCGCGGACCTTCTGGCCCAAGGAAGATCCGCTCGGCAAAGCACTGACCCTCCGTGGCGTGACGGCCACCGTGGTCGGCGTGGCCAAGGATGTGGACCCGGTACGCTTCTTCGGCTCGGAAAACCCTCCACTCTACCTCATGCGCCGTGCGCATCCCAATCGCAACGTGGTCGCCGTGCGCTTCGATGGGGACGCCACGGCCGGCGCGTTCGCGGTGCGCGCCGCGCTGCGCGAGTTCGACCCCGGCATGTTCGTGGTGGCGCGCGTTTTGCAGGGGTGGATCGAGCAGGTCACGGAGGTGCTGTGGAACATGGTTTCGCTGATCGTCTTCCTCGGCCTGGTAGCGACCGTGCTGGCTACCACGGGAATCTACGGCGCGGTTTCCTTCGCCGTCAACCAGCGGACGCGCGATCTGGGGATCCGCCTGGCGCTGGGCGCTTCCCGGTTCGATATCGTCCGCGAGGTGTTCGTCTCCGGCGGCCAGCCGGTGGTGCGCGGCCTGTTCATCGGGCTGTGGCTCTCCGTGGCGCAGGCGGCCTCATTGCGCCAGAACATGAAGGGCACGCCGCTACGCCTGGACAGCGGCGACCCCCTGCTCTACGGCGGCGCCGCCCTGCTGCTGGCCGCGGCGGCAGCGCTCGCGATGGCCGGGCCCGCCCGCCGCGGTTCGAAAGCTGACCCGTTGGACGCGCTGCGGTGCGACTGAGGTCACGCCGGGACACCAGCGCCGACACGTTGCGCGCAGTGTAGTGCAGTGCAATGCTGTCGAGATAAGGAGACTGCGATGAGCCAGCCGATGTCTTTGGCGACTTTGAACGAGATGTTCGACCACAACTACTGGGCACGAGACCGCCAGCTTCAGGCCTGCGCGAGACTCACGGAGGAGCAGTTTCTGCGTCCGCTGGGGAACAGCTTCCCCTCGCTGCGGGATACTCTCACGCATCTGCTCGCCGTGGAGTGGATATGGCTGGAACGCTGGCGGGGACGGGCGCCCAGAGTCTTGCTTTCCCCGGAAGAGTTCCCCACGCTGTCTGCATTGTCTCAGCGTTGGCGGACGGTGGAGCACGAGATGCGAGAGCACGTGGCCGGTCTGAGTGAGGAAGCGATCGAGTGGCCTATGACCTGCGTCAGCACCAGAGGACAACCGTGGACCTACACGCTGTGGCGCATGATCCTACACCTGCTGAACCACCAGAGCTACCATCGCGGTCAAGTGACGGCCCTTTTGCGGCAACTGGGGGAGCAACCGCCCAAGGTCGATTTCCTGGACGCGCACGATATGGGGTTCCGTTTGGACTCTTGATACCTTACTGCAAGACCGGCAGCGTGAGATAGTCTTCCGGGATGAAGAAGCTCCCCTGGGTGACGCCCTGCGGGGCCGCCTTTTGTAGCTGGTGCACCAGTTCGCGGGCGGTGCGGCGTCCAGCGAGTGCATCTTCGAAGGCGCGCGTTACCGCCGTGACCTGATCGGCCGATTCGTGCGCGAACTCCAGGCGGAAACGCGCGATGCCGGCGGCGCGCCATGCCTCCAGATGCAGGCTAGCCTCTTGTGCTTCGGCGCCGAAGACGGTGTTGCGGCAGCCCACGTCGGCCATCACGGGGTGCGCCCGGCCGGCGGTGTCGCGCAGCGCGACGCGGTGCTCTTCGCAGGGGCGTCCGCAATCGCGATAGCTGGTGCCGGTGGAGAGGAAGCGGCAGAAGACGCAGTGCTCGGTGTGGAAGACGGGCAGATGCTGGTAGGCGACCGCCTCGATGCGTTCGCAGCCCACCTGGCGCGCCAGATCGGCCACCTGCGCGGCGTTCAGATCGTAAGTGGGCGTTAGATGATGCAGGCCGAGCGCCAGGAATTCGTTGGCGGTGAGAACGTTGGCGGCGTTGAGGCTGAAATCGCCCGTCAGATCGCGGGGCTCGCGGTGGCGCAGCGCTTCCAACAGGCCGGCGGAGCGGACCAGGATGGGGCAATCGCAGCCCAACAGGAAATCGACGATCTTCTCTTCACCGGGCTTGAGCACGCGCGGGCTGGCCACACGCGCGGCGACGCCGGCGTCGCGGACGCGCTGGATGGAAGGACGCAGGCCGTAGAGATCGAGGTAGTCGAGGGTGATGGACGCGGGCCGGAGTTCGATAGCCGCATCGAGTTGCTCCGCTGTGCGCACCAGCAGGTGCAGGGTGGGGACAGAGACCGCTCCCTCACGGTCGCGGCTCCGATAAGAGCCCGGAGCAGCGAGCGGGTTTTGGGGCACCGCACCCTGCGCCGATTGCAGGCGCTCCACGGCATCGCGGCGCAGTTGATTCAGCATCGAGCTTTGGGCAAAAGGCGCTCCCGCGATTTCCAGCTCCACTTCCGCCAGTTCGTAAGGCGTATTTCCCAGGCGGCCCAACTGCGCGCGCAGGTACTCTTCGTCGATGGCGCGATGGCGCGCCGCGCCCAAGGGTGCATCGCTTTCCACGGTCACATGCACCGTGCCCACGGTCCACACGGTGTGCAGGGGTTCGCCTTCGTGCGCCACCACACGCAGTTTCACCGGCTGCTTGTGGAGCGGCGTGGTGGCTTCGGTGTACACACGGGCGGCTTTATCAATGTCGGGATCGTGGGTGCGCCAAATCAGGTCGCCGCGGGCGATGCGGGACGGATTGACGGCGCCGTTGCCGAAGCGCAATTCGCCGTTTTCGATTTCGAAGATGCGCCCGCCTTCTTCCGGCTCCTCGGGACTCCGCCAGTCGGCCGCATCGAACACCACGCCGTCACCGGGCTTCAGCGGAGAGACGCGGTGCGCCTCGGAGGGCTCGGTCAGAACCCCGGCATCGGTAACCTTGACGACGCGGCCCATCAGTACGCCGCGATGGCGCGGGGCGCGCCCTTCCACTACCTTCTGATGATTCGTCCCAGTGAGGAAGAACGGGCCGAGGCCGCGCGAATACACCTGCTCCAGGCGCAGTTCGGCGGCGCGATCGAGCTTCAGTTCGCGGCCGGCCCAGGCCTCATCCACCGCCTGGCGATAGGCGGCGGTGGTCAGCGCCACGTAGTCGGCGTCTTTGTACCGGCCCTCGATTTTCAACGTGGAGATGCCGATGCCGACAATCTCCGGCACCTGCGCCAGGGCGTAGAGATCGCCCGGGGAAAGCAGATAGCGCGCGTCGCCGAGCGGGCGAAGCTGGCCATCGACGATCATCTCGTAAGGCAGGCGGCAGGCCTGCGCGCACTGCCCGCGATTGGCGGAGCGCCCGCCCCAGGCCTCGGACGAAAAACACTGGCCGGAGTAGGCCACGCAGAGAGCGCCGTGGACGAAGATCTCCAGTTCGCAACTGGTGGCTTCGCGAATGGCGCGCACTTGGACAAGCGACAACTCGCGCGCCAGGGTGACGCGACTGACGCCGAAGCTCTGGGCCAGGCGCACGCCATCGGCGCTGGTGACAGACATCTGCGTGCTGCCGTGGAGTTCCAGATGGGGGGCGATCTGCTTCGCCATGCGGACCACGCCCACGTCCTGGATGATGAGGGCGTCGGCCCCCGCCTCGGCGATTGCGGCGAGAGAGCGCGCGGCTTCATCCAGTTCATGGTTGAAGACCAGCGTATTGAAAGTGATGTAGCCCTTGACGCCGCGCCGGTGCAAGGTCGCCATGACCTGGGGCAGTTCCGCCAACGAAAAACCCACCTTGGCGCGAGCAGTGAAGTGCTTCAGTCCGAAATACACGGCGTCCGCGCCGGCCTCAATGGCGGCACGGAGCTGGGGCCAATATCCTGCCGGACTCATGACTTCAGGTTTGCGGAGGGGACCCATGGAACTGCTTTCAGCGTAGCGCACACCCGCTACACTACGGAGAGTGCCCACCGACGCGAGGGAAACCACGACCGCATTCCGCGTGCTGGCCGCGATCAGCTTTTGCCACATGTTGAATGACATGATGCAATCGGTGATCCCGGCCGTATATCCCATCCTCAAGGACGCGTATGGCCTGGACTTCGGCCAGATCGGGCTGATTGCCCTGACCTCACAGCTCACGGCGTCGCTCTTGCAACCGGTGGTGGGGCTGTACACGGACCATCGCCCGACGCCGTATTCCCTGCCCATGGGGATGACATTCACCATGGCGGGGCTGATCCTGCTGGCGTCGGCGCCGAGCTTCGCGATGGTGCTGGCGGCGGTGGCTCTGGTCGGGATGGGGTCGGCGGTGTTCCATCCCGAATCGTCGCGCGTGGCGCGGATGGCCTCGGGCGGGCAACACGGATTGGCGCAATCGCTGTTCCAGGTGGGCGGCAACGCCGGGTCGTCGATGGGTCCCTTGCTGGCCGCGTTCATTGTGCTTCCCGCCGGGCAGCGCAGCATAGCCTGGTTTTCCGCGTTGGCGCTTCTCGCCATCGTGGTGTTGCTGCGTGTCGGCGCATGGTACAAGC
>JAPKZC010000474.1:7217-7904 GCA_026394025.1 Candidatus Solibacter sp. | reverse complement strand
GCGCCACCCCAGCATAACGGCGAAAGCGCGGGCGATGCGCACGACCGAATCGGACCTGCCGCGGCGCAAGATTGCGTGGGCGATGGGTGTTCTGATCGCGCTGATCTTCTCCAAGTATTTCTACCTGGCGAGCCTGATGAGCTACTACACGTTCTACCTGATCGCCAAATTCCACGTCTCGGTGCAGACCGCACAGGTGCACCTGTTCGTGTTTCTGGGCGCGGTGGCGGCGGGAACGATCGTGGGCGGACCGGTGGGCGATCGCATCGGGCGCAAGTATGTGATCTGGTGTTCGATTCTGGGCGTGCTGCCGTTCACGCTCGCCCTGCCGTACGCGAACCTGTTCTGGACGGAGATTCTCACCGTGATCATCGGCATGGTGCTGGCGTCGGCGTTCTCCGCGATTCTGGTCTACGCCCAAGATCTGCTCCCCGGCCGAGTGGGGACCGTCTCTGGCCTGTTCTTCGGCCTCGCCTTCGGCATGGGTGGCATCGGCGCCGCGCTACTGGGCGAACTGGCGGACGCGAAGGGGATCGAGTACGTGTACCGGGTCTGCGCGTTTCTGCCCGCCATAGGACTGCTGACCGCGTTCCTGCCCACGGTGGATGGGGGCCGGCGTCCCCGTTAGCACCTTTGGCGGAATTCGGCGCGCTTCTTGCGAAGGTGCACCAGAACGGCGAGCGGGGA
>JAPKZC010000474.1:0-7171 GCA_026394025.1 Candidatus Solibacter sp. | reverse complement strand
TTCATGGTGCGTCCTGAAAGACGCGTTCTTCCGGCAGGTGAGAGTTTTGTCCGGGTAGGCGCCGGAGCGGCCGATTTAGTGCGCTGGCCGTACCGGCGCGGGGGCAGCGGGCGACGCGACGGGGCATCTGGACTGGGGAACAGTTTTGGGCTGTGGGCCCGTATTGGCTCCGTAGGATCGCGCGCTACCCGGCGCAAGCCACACCAGGAAGATCATCGTAAAGCCATGTGCGGGAAACCGGACGCACAAGTTTGAAGGAGTTTGTGGGAGATGGGCTGGCATTTGGGCCAGTACCGCGCCAAAATCAACTTATGCGTACCGTCTTCATTTGCCTGGCTGCCGCTGCCGCCCTGCACTGCGAGGATTGGCCGTGTTTCCGCGGTCCGTCGCGGCAGGGCGTCTCCGCGGAACGAAACCTCGCCCTCCAGTGGACTGCGGCATCGGGAATCGCCTGGAGCGTCGATGTGCCGGGTGAATCCTGGTCGTCCCCTATCGTCAAAGGGAACCTCCTCTTCGTCACGACAGCCACCGAAGGCGGCGCCTCCTGCCGCGTCCTGGCCTACGATGCAGCCGGGGGCAAGAAGTTGTGGGAGACCGAGGTCTTCCGTCAATCCCTCGCGAGGAAAGAGGACCGCAATTCTTACGCGACGCCGACCCCGGTGGCCGACGCCGAGCGAGTCTACGCCGTCTTCGGCGGCGGCGGCGTGGCCACGCTCAACCACCAGGGCAAGACGCTCTGGACGAATCGCGATTTCCCCTACTACAGCCAGCACGGAATGGGCGGCTCGCCCGTGCTGCACGGCGGCCTCCTCATCATGGCGCGCGACCACTCCTCCACCGGCGAGAACGGTGAGGAGAAGCGCCTCGGCTGGCAGATTCCCTGGGACCGCTCCTTCCTGGTGGCGCTCGACGCCGCCACCGGCAAGGTTCGCTGGAAGACAGGCCGCGGCATGTCGCGCCTCGGGCACGGGACACCCACCTTTCTTTCCGTCGGCGGAGCGCCGCAACTGATCAGCAGCGCCGGCGACGTGGTGCAGGGCCACAGTCCCGTTTCCGGCGAGCGCCTGTGGAACGCCTTCAGCCAAGGCGAGGGCGTGGTGCCTTCCCCGGTCGTTGGGGAAGGCCTCATTTTCACCGGCTCGGGGTTTGAGAAGCCCACCATCCGCGCCTTCAAGCCCGGCGGCGAGATCGCCTGGGAGCAAACGAAGGGCGTACCGATGATCAGCTCGTTCCTCTACGCCGCTCCATACTTGTATTCGGTCACGACGAATGGCGTGGCGTGGTGCTTCAGGGCCGCTACAGGCGAACCCGTGTGGCAGGCCCGGATTGGCGGCAATCACTCGACGTCGCCGGTGTTGGCGGAAGGCCGCATCTACTTCACCTCCGACGAAGGCGAGACGACCGTGATCGCCCACGGTCCGGAGTTCAAGCAACTGGCGCGCAATTCGATCGGCGACCGGGTGCAAGCGTCGCTGGCCGTCTCCGGCGGACGCATCTACCTGCGCACAGCGTCACGCCTGTACGCCGTTGGAAAGAACGTTCACGAGTAACAGCCCGGAAAACCTGAGAACATAGTAGCGATTGTAGGAGCGAGCATGAAACGTTGCAGTCCAGCTATCCCCGCTACGTCGGCGCTATTGCTCTTTCTCGGTGTATGCATGTGCGCCGGCTTGCCAGGCGGTTACAAAGGGAAGCCATTCAAGGACGAACAGCACCGTTCCGGCGCACAGGTTATTCCCGGAACGGTTCAGTGTGCTTTATATGATATGGGCGGCGAAGGCGTCGCCTACCATGACACGGACGTCATCAACAAAGGAAGCGGCGAACTGAATCGGCAGCCGAGTCATTGCAGGCCCGGTACGCCCGAATACTTCTGCTACTTTCGGGAGAAGGAGAGCGTCGACATTTCCTATACCAAGGATTTCGCCGACTTCAACCATCCCAATCTAGTCGCTCCCGAGAAGAACCAACTCTATCTAGGATGGGAAGCCGACGGCGAATGGGTCAACTACACGGTCAATGTCAAGAAGGCCGGGACCTACAGCGTCAACGCCATGTACGGGAATCTAGCCAACACCGTTACGTTCTCAGTCAACAACCGGCCCGCCGGCCAATGCAAACTCCCTGTCGCCACGGGCAGTTTTCACAATTGGAACAAGGCCATGAATTGTGGGGAAGTTACCTTTCCGCAAGCCGGCATGCAATTGCTCACGCTGCACTACAACGCCGGCAACAATCTGGCCTATTTCGAGTTTGCACCAACCAGGAAGGAGTAGCGGCGCATGGTGTAAGCCGCCCCTACTTCGGCCCCTACTTGGCGTCGCGCCAGTTATCGCCGGTGCCGATGTCCACCACCAAGGGCACCGCCAACTGGCAGACGCCCTCCATCTCGCGCTTCACCATCACCGACACCGCGTCGAGTTCCTCGGGTGGACACTCGAAGACCAACTCATCGTGCACCTGGAGCAGCATCGCGGTCTGATATCCACCCGCCGCCAGCGCCGCGTCGATGCGCACCATCGCCAGCTTGATCAGGTCCGCCGCCGTGCCCTGTAGCGGCGAATTCACCGCCGTGCGCTCCGCAAAGCCGCGCGCGCTCGGGTTGCGGCCGTTGATCTCCGGGATGGGGCGTTCGCGCCCGAACAGCGTCCGCGTCACCCCCGTCCGGCGCACCTCCGCGATGGTGTCGTCAATGAACCGCCGTACCCCCGCGTAGCGCGCGAAATAATTCTTGATGTACTTCTCCGCTTCGGCACGCGAGATGCCCAGTTGCGCCGCCAGGCCGAAGCCGCTGATGCCGTACACGATGCCGAAATTCACCGCCTTGGCGTCGCGCCGCGCCTCCGCCGTCACCATCATCGGCGGCACGCCCATCACCTCCGCCGCCGTGCGCGTGTGGATGTCTTCGCCGTTGCGGAAAGCATCCACCAGCACCTCATCGCCCGACATGTGGGCGAGCAGGCGCAGCTCGATCTGCGAGTAGTCGGCCACCAGGAGCTTCCATCCCTGGCGCGGCACGAAGGCGGCGCGGATCTCGCGGCCCAGCGCCGTGCGGATCGGAATATTCTGCAAATTCGGATTGGAGGACGAGAGCCGCCCGGTGGCCGCGCCCGCCTGGTTGAAACTGGTGTGCAGGCGCCCGGTTGCCGGATCGATCAGCGCCGGCAGGGCGTCCACGTAGGTGCCCTTGAGCTTGGTGAGTTGGCGGTACTCCAGCACCTTGCGCACGATCTCGTGTTGACTGGCGAGTTCGTCCAGCACGTCGGCCGCGGTCGAGAGCGCCTTCCCCTTGGCCTGCTTCGGCGCGGGCAGGTTCAGATCCTCGAACAGCACGCGTCCCAACTGCTGCGGCGAGCTGATGTTGAACGGCTTGCCCGCCAGTGTGTGGATTTCCGCGGTGAGCCGCGAAATCTCCGTCTCCATCAGCCCCGAAAGGCGCTTCAACTCGGCGCCGTCGATGCGGATGCCGGTCCGCTCCATACGCGCCAGCACGCCCGTCAGCGGCAGTTCGATTTCGTCGTAGAGCTTGCGCAGGCCGCGACCGTCCACCGCCGGCAAAAGTTGGTGGAACAGCTCCAGCGTGATATCGGCATGCTGCTCCGGCGCCGAGCCGAGTTTCAGATCCATACGCCGCCGCGCCTGCTCTTCCAAGCCGCACCCCGAGGGGTCGGCCTCCAGCAGGAAGGCATATAGCATGACGTCGTGATCGAAGCCGTGCGCTCGAATTCCCAGCCGCGCGAGAGCGAGCAGGGCCGCTTTCACGTCGCAGGCGATCTTCACCGCACCCGCGTCTTCCAGCCAGGGCGAGAGCGCCGCGAAATGCTCGGCATGCACGGCACGCGCCTCGCCGGCCCGCCAGGCCAGGCCGACGGTGTCCAGCGCGAACTCGCCTTCCGCCGATTTCGAAATCGCCACCGCCACCGGCGCACCTTGCGCCTCCGCCAGCCAGGCGCGCAATTCCCCGCCGCTCGCCGGTACGCCGTATTGCCGCCCGCGCGTATCTTCGCTGGGGCCAAGCTCCTTGAGCAGGCTGTGGAACTCCATCTCTTTGTAGATGGCCTTCAACAGTTCCGGGTCGGGCGACTGCGCCTTGACCGCTTCCGGGGTGAACTCCACCGGCACATCCGTGGCGATGGTCGCCAGGCGCTGGCTCATCCGGATGCGCTCGACGTTGTTTTGCAGGCTCTCGCGATAGGCCTTCTTTTCCACTTCGGCCGCGCGCCCTAGCGCGGCGTCGAGGGACCCGAAGCGCTCGATCAGCTCCTTGGCGCCCTTGTCGCCGATTCCCGGCGCGCCCGGAATATTGTCCACCGCGTCGCCCTTCAGCGCCAGCAGGTCCGCCACCTGATCCGGCCGCACACCCATGAAGGTCTTCACCTTTTCCGCGTCGTACACCTCATCATCCTTGGCGGGATTGAGCATGTTGACGTGCTCGTTCACCAGTTGGACGATCACCACGTCCATGCCGAGCGCCTCGGCGCGCCGCGCCAGCGTACCGATCACATCGTCGGCTTCGAAACCCGGATATTCCAGAATCGGAATCCGCATGGCTTCAAGAATGCGCCGCACGAAGGGAATCTGGTCCAGCAGGTCGGGCGGCGTTTCGGCGCGGTTGGCCTTGTACTCCGGGAACTCCAGCACGCGGTGGGTGGGCTCGCCGCTCTCGAAAATCGCGGCCACGTAGGCCGGGGCGTACTGCTTCGACAACTTGCGGAGCATGTTGTTGAAGATGTAGACCGCTTCGGTGGAGAAGCCGGTGCTGGTCCGCATCGGCGGGGCGCCCGACCGCGCGCGCGCGTGGTATGCGCGAAAGATGAACCCGAACGTGTCGATGAGAAACAGTTGCTGTCTGGCCACTGCGCCCATCATACGCTAGCCGGATTCCCCGGTTCTCCCCCCAAACTCCCTGATAAAAACTCACCCTCGGAGTCTACAGGATATCGCAAACCTGCCGATAGTACTAATGAGGCAAGTTGCCGGGCTTTCCGGAAAGAATCTTTTCGAGACAATGGCCATGAAACTCATCGTTCTTCTCACGTTGTGCGCTCCCTTGGTGCAAGCCCAGGTGCGTGGAACTCCTAACGCGGAAACTGCCGTCAATCTTCCGTCCCAGGCTACGCTCCAGATGCACGGGTCACCCGATATGTTCCGCGGCGCAGACCCGCTGGTATCCATCACCGTATCGGAATACAGCAGCCGGCCCATCCGTGTCGCGGGCGCGGTGAAAGCGTCACTCACCTTCCAGACCAGTGGTCCGGTGACGCTGCTGGAAGCGATTACGCGCGCCGGCGGCTTGACGCCCGCCGCGGGTTCAGTGATCCTGGTCGGCAAGTCCCAGACCGGTCCCTTCGGCCAACCCGGTCCGCTCATGCAGCGCGTCTCCGTCCAAGCGCTCATCGACGGCACGGATCCGGAGGCCAACCTGCGCCTCACCGGCGGGGAGGAAGTTCATGTTCCCGAGGCTGGCCGGGTTTTCATCGTGGGCAATGTCAAAAAGCCAGGCGCATTTCGGCTGCCGGAAGGCACCGCAACCACCGTTCTCACCATGCTCGCCCTGGCCCAAGGGCTCGAGCCCTTCGCCGGCAAGCAGGCGTATATCCACCGCCGCGACGCTTCCGGCGGCAGGAACGAGATACCGGTAGATCTCTCCAGGATCGTGCAGGGGAAAGGTCCCGACGCTGCCCTCCTGGCCAACGACACCCTCTACATTCCCGACAGTCGCAACCGCCGGTTGGGATCTGTGGCCCTGCAAGAGCTGTTGCTTTTCGGCGTCACGGCAGGGGCGCCTGCTCTCTCATACGGCGCCCGTTGAAACCCGCCGCCGCGCCTCATCCCGCCCCGTAAAACTCCAGGACCACCAGGGTGATGTCGTCGGATTGCTCGGCACCTTCGGTGAACGCGGCCACCGCGTCCTGAATGGCGTCGTGAATCGCGGCGCAGGAGTGGCCCGCGCTGGCTTCCACCACTTCCCGCAACCGTCTCTTACCGAAGAACCGCTTCTCCAGGTTTTGCGCCTCGGTCACACCGTCGCTGTAGATCACGATCTTGTCGCCCGCCCCCAGTCGTTGCTCCATCACGACGAATTCCGCCGTCTCCACCAGCCCCACGGGCATCCCGCTGGCCTCCAGTTCCACCCGGACCCCGTTCGCCCGCACCACCATCGGCGGGCAATGCGCCGCGTTCACGTAGTACATCCTGCCATCGTCGTGCAGCAGGCAATAGAACACCGTCGCATACTTTTCACCACCCGTTCTGTCCAACAGGAAACGATTCAGCCGCTCCATCCGGTGACCCATCGCCTCGGGATGTTCCGTCACCGTGATTAAGGCCCCCTGGAGCAGCGAGGCCAGCAGCGCCGAGCCCACGCCTTTTCCCGAAACATCCACCACCACCGCACTCCAGCAGTGCGCACTCACCCGCGTCACGTCGTAGTAGTCCCCGCCCACCTCGTGCGAAGCCAGGCTGCTGCCGCTCGCCCGCAGCCATCCCTCGCTCGGCAGACTCCCGGGAAGCAGGCTCTGTTGGATGGTCCGCGCCAGCCGCAACTCCTCTTCCATCTGGTGTTTGGATTGCTCTTCCTGCAGCAACCGCGCATTCTCCAGCACCGTGGATGCCTCAATAGCCAGCGTTTGCAGCAACTCCCGGTTCCCCCCCGCCAGGTCCGCCGCCATCAACCGCGAGTCCATGTACAGCACGCCGACCGTCTCGTTGCCGGTCACCAGCACGTTCGTCGCGTCGCCCTGCCCCGCCCGGATTCGCACCAGCGGCACGCAAATCACAGAGCGCAACTCCAGGTCCGCGATGCTCTTCTCCGGCCGCGTCTCCTCCGCCCCCAGCGGCTCGAAGTTCATCGACAGCAGTTCCCGGCGATGCTCCAGCGCCCGCCGGATTACGTCGCGCGGCACTCGCAGATCCGTCTCCCGCAAGTTCTGTCCCCGCCTGTTGCGCGCCACCCGCGTCTCCAGGTCCGCCCCGGCGGCCGCACGCAACAGCAGAAACCCGCGCTCCGCCCCCGTAATGGTCAGCGCCGTATCCACCACGCTGGCCAGCACCTCGTCGATCGAGAAAGAGCTTTGCAGCGTGCGCGCCAGATCCAGGATGGCCCGCAACTTGGCCAAATTGCCGCCCACCCCCGGCGTCGTCACGCCCTCCCCCACCTGCTCCATCAGCC
>JAPKZC010000975.1 GCA_026394025.1 Candidatus Solibacter sp. | reverse complement strand
CTGGCCGGCATCTTGATTTTTCTGGTGATTCGACGCCTCCTGGAATGGGCGGGAACTGCGGAATCCCTCCGTACCCCGTTCGCCGCTTTCGGTGGGTTGTTGTTTCTACTGCACCCGCTGCAGGCCGAGAGCGTCGCCTATATCTCCGGCCGTTCGGATGCCCTCTGCGGAATGTTCGGGTGCGCCTCCTTTGCCGCCTTTCTTTACCGGCGCGCTCCCGCCATATCCTGGGGCGGCGTGGCCTCGGTCGTGCTCCTGTTCGGAGCCGCCGTGCTCTCCAAGGAACAAGCGGTGGTTCTGCCCGTTCTGTTTGTCTTAACCGATTTCTGGTGGAACCCGGAATCCCGCCTGCGCGGCGTGCTCGCCAACTGGAAGCTCTACGCCGTCCTGGCGGTGGGGGCCGCTTATGGCGTGGCGCTCTCCTGGAGGCTGATCCTCGGCATAGGTACTGGCGGCAGCGCCGGCTTCGCCATGAAGGACTTCACCTGGTATCAGTATCTGTTCACCCAGTTTCGTGCCGTGTTCGCCTATCTGTTTAGCTTCCTGCTGCCTGTCAATCTCAATGTGGATTGGGATTTCCCCATCTCGCGCAGCATCTTCGAGCACGGCGCAATCTTCGGCCTCGCCGGATTGCTGGCGCTGGCCGCGGCCGCCTGGCGCTACCGCCGCGGTTTCCCCCTCGCAGGCTACGGCTTCTTCGTCTTCCTGGTGCTGCTTTCGCCCACGTCGAGCATCCTTCCCATTAAAGATCCCATCGCCGACCGCCGCATGTACCTACCCATGCTCGGCCTGATACTGGTCGCCATCGACTTGCTCCCCCGTCTCAAGGTCGAACGCAGGGTGCTTGCCGTGGGCGCTGGCGCCCTGCTGGTGGTGGCGACCCTCGCCACCCACGCCCGCGCCGAAGTGTGGAGCAGTCCCATCAGTCTCTGGCAGGACACGGCGCGTAAATCGCCGAACAAGATCCGCGCCCACTTCCAACTCGCCTACGCCTACCAGGAACAGGGCCGGTTCGATCTGGCCCTGGCCGAATTTCAGAAGACCGCCGAATTGAAGGCGCCCAACGCCGATCTGCTCCTCGATTGGGGACTCGCCTACGACGGTCTGAACCAGCCCGACAAGGCGCTTGACAAGTTCCGCCAGGCTGCCGTCATGGAACCCTCGGCCCACATCTACACCCAGATCGGCTACATCCACGCCAAACGCTCCGCCTGGAAGGAGGCCATGGAGGCCTTCGATACCGCCGAGAAGCTCGACGCCAACTTCGCCATTACCTATATGTACAAGGGACAGGTGCACCTGGCCACCAACCAGCCCGCCGCCGCCGTCGCCGAATTCCAGCATGCGCTGGCCCTCGACCCTTCACTTGCACCCGCGCGGCAGGGGCTCGCCGCAGCCCAGCAACGCCTCGGCGGCCGTTGAACATGCGCATTGGGGTGAATGCGCTCTACCTGATTCCGGGCGGCGTCGGCGGCACCGAAATCTACCTGCGGTCGCTTTTAACCGCACTGGCTGAAATCGACCACCACAACCACTACTTCGTCTTCACCAATCGCGAAACCGGCCCGGACCTGGTCCCCCCGCGGCCCAACTTCACCCACGTGCCGCAGGCCGTGCGTGCCGTCAACCGTCCGGCACGCCTGCTCTGGGAACAATCCGCGCTGCCCCTGGCCGCCGCCCGTCTCTCTCTCGACGTGCTCTTCAACCCTGGTTTCACCGCGCCCCTCCTCTGCGGCTGCCCGCAAGTCACGGTGTTTCACGACATGCAGCACAAACGGCACCCGGAGTACTTCCGCTGGTTCGATCTACCGTTCTGGAACTTTTTTCTGTTCTGGAGCGCCACCGTCTCACGCCGCATCGTGGCCGTCTCCGGCGCCACGGCGGACGACCTGCGCCGCTGGTACCGCCTGCCGCCCGCCAAAATCCGGATCGTGCCCTCGGGCGTCGATCCGCGCTTCTTCGAACTCGCCGCCTGCCGCTGCCCCGAGCCGTTCCTACTGGCTGTCTCCACCCTGCATCCGCACAAGAATCTGGACGGCCTGCTGCGCGCCTTCGCCGTCTTCCGTCAGCGGCATCCGGAGTATCGCCTCGTCGTCAGCGGCATCCACGGGTTCTTCTCGGCGGAATTGCACGCCCTGCGCGATCGCCTTCATCTGGCGGATTGCGTGGAATTCCCCGGTTGGATTCCGCGCGAGCAGTTGTATGGTTTCTACGCCCGCGCTGACGCGTTCCTCTATCCCAGCCTGTTCGAGGGCTTCGGGTTGCCGGTGCTGGAGGCGCTCGCAGCCGGAGTGCCCACGGGCTGCTCCCAGATCGAGCCGGTGAACAGCATCGCCGCCGGCGCCGCTCTGAAATTCGATCCCCGCGACCCTTCCGCCATCGCCGAAGTGATGCATCGCCTGGTGGCCGATGGCGAACTCCGCGAGCGGCTCGCCGTTGCCGGCCCACTCCGCGCCGCGGAGTTTTCCTGGCGCACCACCGCGGAAGGCGTGCTCGACGTTTTTCGCGATGTCTGTTGAGGGGGGCTGTTCAATGGCCTTCTAATTGCTTATAGTGTCCGTGGGAGCTAGATCTATGTACCGTTTACTCACAATTCTCGCGGCAGTCTGCGTAGTGGCGTCGCCGGCGGGCGCCCAACAGTTCCAACGCCGAGCCATCATGGTTGGTGGGGGCGGTGGCGATCGCGGTAAGTGCACCATAGAAGTGGTGGTCGATGGCGTGGCCGAGGTGGAGATCCGCGGCGACCAGGGAACTATCAGGAATCTTTCGGGCAACCCCGCGCAGTGGCGCCGCTTCGAGTGTAACGCTCCCCTGCCGCGCAATCCGGCCGATTTCCGCTTTAAAGGTATTGATGGGCGCGGCCGGCAAGATCTGATCCG
>JAPKZC010001158.1 GCA_026394025.1 Candidatus Solibacter sp. | reverse complement strand
TGGCCTTCTTGAGGGCCACCAGCCGGTCTCGTTCGGCTTGGGTCATCAGCAGTTGTCCTTCGTCCACCCTCCAGGCTGGACCCTGTCAATAGGACATTTCTACTTTGCCCAAATAGGACATTACTACTTTGCTGCGACAGTAGCCGCTCCCTGACAATCGCCGCTCGGATTGTTGAGCTAAAATGGGTCAGTCATGCAATTCCCCCGCCTGCTAGTAGTCCGCCAGAAGTTCCCGGATCGCAAGATCGTCGATGTCGCCGCCACCGTGCGAGCAGAACTTGGCGCCAGCGGTTTCGCCGGACGCCTGAAGCCCGGTTCGCGCGTCGCCATCGGCGTGGGTAGCCGAGGTATCCACAATATTGCCACCATCGTGCGCAAAGCGGTTGAGTACTGGAAGGAACAGGGCATGCGGCCGGTACTCTTTCCTGCTATGGGAAGTCACGGCGCGGCGAATGCCGCCGGCCAGGCCGAGGTGCTGGCGAGCTACGGGATCACCGAGGCCACCATGGGCTGCCCGCTGATCAGCCAGTTGGAGGTAGTGTCACTCGGCAAGACCTCCGACGGCATTGAAGCCTTCATGGATAAGGTGGCGTACGATGCCGACGGCGTGATGCTGGTAGGCCGGGTCAAGTGGCACACCGATTTCGCGGGGAAGATCGAGAGCGGGCTGTTCAAGATGATGGCCATCGGCCTCGGGAAATTCGCCGGAGCGCAGCGTTATCACTCCTACGCGTACCATGTGGGTCTGGAACACGTGATCCGCAGCGTGGGCCGGCAGGTGCTGAAATCGGGCAAGATTCTGGGCGGCCTGGCGATTTTGGAGGACGCCTACCACAACACGGCCAAGATCGACGCCGTGCCGGTGGAAGCGATGGAAGCGCGCGAGGAGGAGAACCTGGCGTTGGTCAAGACCTGGATGGCGAAGATCCCGATGGATCTGGACATCCTGATCATGGACGAGATCGGTAAGAACATCTCCGGCGCGGGCATGGATACGAAGGTGGCCAACCGGGGCGTTCAGGGCCAGTACAATCCGTGGCCCGATACGCCCAGGTTCCAGCGGATTTTCGTGCGCAATCTGAGCGAGCACACGTACAACAGCTCGGTGGGAATGGGCATGGCCGACGTGGTAACAGAGCGACTGGTGAAGCGCATCAACTGGGAGCCGACTTGGATCAATTCGCTGACCGCCAACACGCCGGCGGCCATCCGCACGCCGATCCATTTCCCCACCGACCGGGAGTGTCTGGAGCGTATCGCGCCTACTGTCGGACGCCTGGCGCTGGACGAAGTGACTTATGGCTGGATCCGCAACACGATGGAGTTGACGCGGCTGGCGGTGAGCGAGAACGTGCGCGGCGAAGTGGAGAAGAACCCGATTTTGGAGATCGAGGCGACGATTGATTGCGAGTTCGATGGCGCGGCCAATCTGATCAGCCCCTTCGTTCCAGTTGCGGTGGACTAGTTTACGGAAGCCGCTCCCTTATCCCGTTGAGAGCCGTAGGGCGTTGGTCTGCGGATCTCGCGGCGTGGCGCCTGGTTTTACCAGGTCGAGCACGATGGTGTAGCGGTCTCCCCTGACCACCGATTGGACGAATTCGAAAGGCCTTTCGTTGGGCAGAAGCGTTACCCGCTCCACGGTGAAAACAGGTGCGCCGGCCGGTATGCCGAGCAATTCGGCCGCCGGTGGTTGCGCCGCGGCGGCAAAGTAGGTTTCTCTCGCCCGCGCCGCGTACAAGTGGTAGCGGCTCTGCAATATCTCGTAGAGCGAAATATCTTCCGTCACATTAAGACCCGGCACGAAGGCGGCCGGGATGTGGGCGGTCTGGACGCTCATGGGCTGGCCGCCGGCCAGGCGGACGCGTTTCAGGACAAATACCGGCGAATGGAGCGGCAGCAGGAGCGCATCGGCGACCCGCGCATCCGCCTCCACCACGTACTGCCCCAGGACGCGGGATGTGGCCGCCAGGTCGTGACGCCGCATCTCCTCCGTAAAGCTGGTTAATTCGCGCGGGCCTTCGTCGAACTTGCGCCGCGCGACAAATGTGCCGCGTCCGTGCTCCCGGCGGATGTACCCCTGCTCCGCCAGTTTCTGGAGGGCCTGCCGGACCGTGATCTTACTGACGCCAAAGCGCTCGGCCATCTTGGTTTCGTTTGGAAGCTGTTCGTCCGCATGCCATCTGCGCGATTCGATCTCAGCCTTCAGGACGGCCTGAAGCTGATGATAAAGCGGTACCGGTAGGTCTTTATCTAGCGCACCGGGCATTGACATCCTATGATTAGTATGACATAATCTTATGAATTTGCAAGGAGGTCTCGAATATGTGCTTTTTGGAACATAAAATGAAACTTTTCGCATCGGTACTTATTTTCACAGCCTGTTTGGCGACGGGCCTGATCGCCCAAGATATTTCCGGCAACATCGGGGGCACCATTCTGGACCCCAGTGGCGCCACCGTCGCCAACGC
>JAPKZC010000942.1 GCA_026394025.1 Candidatus Solibacter sp. | reverse complement strand
CGTCCCACAATCCCGTAGCCCACCAGAATGATCTCCGCATCCTCTGTGCGCCAGCTTTCGAAGCGCACTTCAACGCGCTCGGCTTGCTTGTACTTCGCTTCCAGCTTGCGGATGTGGCGTTCGAGGAGGTCCGGCTCCAGGTGGAGGGAAGTCACCATGTTTTTGCGCGTTTCGGCATTGCCGCGCACCGCCCACTCTTGCGCCGCCGGGAGGGTCGCCCGGGAGGCGAACTCCACCGGTTCCATCATCTGCCCGATGAAGCCATCGGCCAGCACCACTACGGGATTGCGATAAAGGTCGGCCAGGTCGAAGGCCCAGGCGGTCAGGTCGGCCATCTCCTGTACCGAATCCGGCGCCACCACCAGGGTGCGGTAATTGCCGTGCCCGCCGCCCTTGACGATCTGGTTGTAATCGCCCTGCTCGGGCGCGATGTTGCCAAGGCCGGGCCCGCCGCGCATGATGTCGGCAATCACGCAGGGCAATTCCGCGCCGGCCAGGTAGCTGAAGCCTTCCTGCATGAGGCTGATGCCGGGACCGGAGGCGGTCATGGAGCGCACGCCCGCCGCGGCGGCGCCGTACATCATGTTGATGGCGGCCACCTCGCTTTCCGCCTGGACGAATACGCCGCCGGCCCGCGGCAGGTAGAGCGAGGCCGCCTCGGCGATCTCGCTGGCCGGGGTGATGGGATACCCGTAAAAAGCGCGGCACCCGGCCAGTACGGCAGCCTTCACGATGGCTTCATTGCCCTTTGTCAGTTGTTTTTGCATGCCATCCTCCTACGCGGCGACCACGGCGTCCAGGCGGAACACCCGGATGCCCCCGGGTTCGGGACAAACGAAGAAACAGATACCGCACCCGGTGCACCCCACACCCGCGTAAATCGCCGTATGGTACCCGTAGTGATTCAGGCCTTCCGCCAGGTGCAGCACCTTGGGAGGGCAGGCCTCCACGCAAAGTCCGCAACCCTTACATTCTTCAGCGTTCATCTCGACCGAACCGCGGTCGGGCTTGCCATTGATCGCCATGCCGCCCACCTCCCGACGTGATAGACCCACTAAAAGCTGGTGCTTGCTGTCGCCCGTAGTTAGTATATCTCCGGGCAAACAGGCCTTCAATACTAATTTACGCGAAAAGAGGCGCTTCCGGTTAAACTGGTCGGAAATGAAGAGATTTTACTTTCTGCCCATACTCCTTGCCGCCCTGGCCGCGCCCGCTCCTGCTCAAAAGAGCCCCTATGCGGGCCGCTGGGACCTGACCGTTACGCCGCAGACCGGCAACCCTTTCCCGCAGTGGATGGAACTCACCGAAAAAGACGGCAAGCTGGAAGGCCGTTTCCAGCCGCGCGGCGGCGCATGGCAGCCTCTGGTGGCAGCCAAGACCGATAGCGGACACCTGATCCTCACCCTCAACGCCCCGCCCAGCGGACCGGCCACCACCTGGGACTTCACCGCCGCCGGCGACAAACTCAGCGGCGTTGAAAAGCGTGGCGAAACTATCAGATCGCAGATCGCGGGTGTACGCGCACCCGACCTGAAGCGCCCGATGCCGAAGGCGTGGACCACCCCGGTCGCCATCTTCAACGGGAAGGACCTGACCGGATGGGAGCCCATCGGCAACGTGCAGAACAGCAAGTGGGTGGCGCGCAACGGAGAATTGGTCAACGATAACCCGGTGGTTGAGGGCCAGCGCGGGCCTGGCGCGGCGAACATCAAGACTACTCAGAAATGGCAGGATTTCAAACTCCACACCGAAGTCAACTGCCCGGAGCACGGTAACAGCGGTATCTATCTGCGCGGCCGTTATGAGATACAGGTGGGGACCGAAGGCGGCACCCTGCCGACTCACGAGATGGGCGCGGTGTACAGTTACTATGCCGCGGGCGGAAATCTCGGTCTCAAACTCGGGGAATGGACCACTTTCGACATTACGTTCGTGGGGCGGTACGCCACGGTGATCCGAGACGGCGTGAAGATCCACGACAACGTGGAAATTCCGGGGCCCACGGGCGGCGCGCTGGATAGCAATGAAGGCGAACCGGGACCGTTCTTCCTGCAGGGCGATCACCAGGGTGTGATCCGATACCGGAATATCACGATTTCAGTACCGAAATAGGCCTCAGGTATATATTCTGAGTTTGGGGGCCGGATGTATGGTTGCGGCAGCCCGAATGACAGAACGGAAGCCGTGGTGCATTCCAGGGAGGCGTCATGAAGCGAGCGTGCTGTGGCGGACTGCTCTGCCTGACAATTGGGTCTACCCTGTTCGGCCAGAGCCCCGCGGGACCGCGAATTACCGGAATCTCGAACGGCGCCAGCGGCGCGCCGGCCATCGCCAGTGGCTCGTGGGTCTCAATCTACGGCACCGGCCTGTCCGCCACCACGCGGCCCTGGCAGGCGTCCGACTTCTCCGGAACCAACCTTCCAACCACGCTCGAAAACGTGAGCGTCCAGATCAACGGCAAGAGGGCCGCCATCGCCTACGTCAGCCCTGGACAACTGAACGTTCAGGCGCCGACGGAGACCGCTACCGGGCCAGTGCAAGTGCAAGTCACCAACGTCTCCGGCACTGCTACCGGCACGGCGACTTTGCAGAACTACGCGCCAGGGTTCTTCACGATTCAGGCGAAATATGCCGCGGCCCGGCATAATGCCGATGCCGTTTACGTAGCGCCGGCGGGATTCCTGGGCAGCGCGACCACGTCGCGGCCAGCCCAGCCCGGCGAGATCCTTCAGATCTACGCCACTGGCTTTGGCCCCACCGCGCCCTCCGTGCCAGCCGGGCAGGTGG
>JAPKZC010000682.1 GCA_026394025.1 Candidatus Solibacter sp. | reverse complement strand
GCAGACGAAGGAGTTTGATCGACCATGACGTCCAAGCGATTTCTCATAACGCTCGCAATCCTGGCGCTGGCGGCCTTGCCCGCACTCGCTAAGCCCAACTTCACCGGGGATTGGACACTCAATACCTCCAAGAGCACCTTCGGGCAGATGCCGGCCCCCGAGTCCATGACCTACAAGGTCACGCATGCCGACCCCAAGCTGAGCACCGCCACCAAGCAGTCCAGCCAGATGGGCGACTTCGAAATGCAGGCGTCCTATACCACCGACGGCAAGGAATCCACCAATGAGGGTTTTGGCGGCTCCGCCATGAAGAGCGTGGTCAAGTGGGATGGCGACACCCTGGTCATCGAAACCAAGGGGCAATTCGGCGACAACGAATTCACCATGATTCAGAAGTGGACCCTGGCGGCCGACGGCAAGACGCTGAACATCGCCCAGACGTTCAAGAGCGCCATGGGCGAGGGCGAGCAGAAGCTGGCCTTCGACAAGCAGTAGTCCGGCGTCGGCGAGCCTATACTGGCATAATCGGGGCATGGTGTACTTGTTGCCGTGGCTGCTGTTCTGGCCCCAGACCAACCCCGCGGCCCTTCCCCAACTGAACGCCTGCGCGGAGAGCTTGCAGCGCGGGCAGGCGCAACAGGCTGTCCGGGCATGCAAGGAGGCGGTGGGCATCGACGGTCAATCCGGCGCGGCGCACCTGCTGCTTGGCCAAGCCTATCTCGCCCTGCGTTCGGCCAGTATGATCGCGGAGGCGAAGGCCGAACTTCAGCAAGCCCTGGACCTCGACCCCGGTCTGGTCTGGGGGCGCTTCTACCTGGCGAAGGTGTACCTCGATACCGGGCGTCCGGACAAGGCCAAGGGGGAACTCGAGCAGGCCCTGAAAACACGGCCCGGGGTGGCGCACTTCCTCTCGCTGATGGGGGAGGCGGAGCGCAAACTCGGGGCCCCCGAGGCCGCGCTGGTTTGGCACCGCAAGGCGCTGGAGGCAGATCCGAAAATGAACACGGTGCACTACTACGCCGCCTTGGCCTACAGGGATCTGAAGAAGGATGACGAGGCCATCGGAGAGCTGGAAGCCTCGATTCAATCGCCTTTCGTGGCGCCCGAACTTTATCTCACCCTGGGCGCTCTCTATACCCAGCGAAAACGCTACCGCGAGGCCGAGGACCTGTGCCGCAAGGCCATCGCATTAGACCCGGCGCACGCGGAGTCTTATCTGAATCTGGCGCAGTTGTTCAATGCCCAGGGACTCAGCAGCAGGGCGCTGGCCGCGCTGCACCAGGCGCTGCCGCCGGGCAAGACATTTCCCACCTCTCCTTACTACCAGGCATTGCAGGCCGACATCCACTTCGAATTCGGCCGCGCCTATGCGGCGAAGGGCAGTTCGCGGGAAGCCATCGCGGCTTACCTGCGGTGCCTGTCGCTGGACGCGGGCCGGGCAGTCGCCCACCGCAACCTCGCCGAGTTGTACCGGGCGCAGGGAGACGGAGTTCATTCCGCGGAACAGGCCGCGCTGGCGGGCAAGTTGGAAGGCCAGAAGTAACCGTGGAGTTGCCCCCCCAACTTTAGTTGGGCGATTGACACGGCAAGCGATTACGGATAGACTCACCTCGAATAAGGTAAGGGGGTCGTAAATGTCTCAAAGGTCTACGAAACTACTTTTGCTCCTCGCCCTTGGAGTGTCCACACTGTTGTCGCAAACCGATCGAGCGACACTTCGCGGCACTGTCACTGACCCGTCCGGGTCGGTGGTTCCCAACGCGCAGGTACTGATTCAGGAGGTGGGCACGAACGCTGAACGCAAGCTCACAACCGACGAGAACGGCAACTACGAGGCGCCGGCGCTGAAGCCCGGCCACTACAAGGTCAAGGTCGAGACCACGGGATTTCGCGGTTTCCAGGCAGAAGACGTCCTGCTCGATGCCGGCCTGACCCGGCGGTTTGACGTCACGCTACAGGTGGGCGCCACAACCGAATCGGTCACGGTCACCGGCGGCGCATCCCTGATCCAGACCGAAAACGGCGCAATTTCGGGCGAACTCGACAAGAAGAAGTTTCTCGACCGGCCGTTGGTGGACGTCTACCCGTCCCCGCTGGCCCTGATGACGACCATGCCCGGTATCCAAGGTAACGGCTGGAACCTGGTCATGTCCGGCGTCACCGACCGCAACAAGCAAACCTGGGCGATGGATGGCGTGGCTAACGACACCACCGGCGATCAGCTCGATAACCCCGCCTTCTTCGAAACCGTCCAGGTCAACGAAGTTTCCAGCGGCGGCGACATGGCCCGCTCCACCAGCTTCAACATGATCTCCAAGCGCGGCTCCAACGACTGGCACGCGTCGGCATACTACAAGCACGAAAACAGCGGTTTGAACGCCACCGAAACGTTCAACCGGGCGTCGGGCCTCAAGAAGGCGCCAAGAAGGCGCCCTATATCCTTCACGAGGCCGATGCGGACGTCACCGGACCCATCGTCAAGAACCGCACCTTCTTCTACGCCGCCTGGATTCGCCAGATCATCCCGCTCGGTTCCTTCACCCTGCGCAACACCCCCAGCCTGCAGATGCGCAATGGGGATTTCAGCCAGATCTCTACCGCCATCAAGGACCCCTTCAACAACCTCACCCCCTTCCCCAATAACCAGATTCCGGTCAACCGCTTCAGTTCCGTCGGCCAAAAGGTCATGGACCTCTATTACCCGAAGCCCAACCTCGGCGCAGCGAACTCCCTGGTCAACAATTACGGCTGGTATTTCCCCTACAATTCGGATCTCTACAAAGGCGACTGGCCCTTCATCCGCATCGACCAGAAGGTTTCCGACAAGAACAACCTGTACGTCCGGTGGATGCGGCGAAAGACGCCCTACATCCGCCCCGGCTCGGGCTTTGAATGGTCCACCTATACTCAGGCGCGCGATCACCGGCAGACCGTGGTTTCCGATACCCATGTGTTCTCGCCCACCCTGGTCAACACCCTGACCGTCGGCCACCAGACCGATTACTTCATTTACGGTGAAGAGGAAAAGGGTGTGAAGCCGTTGACCGGCGCCGACGCCGTCAAGGCCATCGGCCTCCAGGGCACCAACGCCAAGGGCTACAACGCCATGGGCTTCCCGCAGATGACCGTCAACGGTTTCGCCACCCTCGTCAACAGCACCGGCGCCATCGACAACATCAACGCCAATGACGGCGCCAATACCTTTACCGACACACTCACCTGGTCCAAGGGCAAACACGTGTTGAAGGTTGGCGCCGAGTTCCGCCACTATTGGTGGTTCTCCGGCAGCCTCTCCAACGACGTCTACGGCACCTTTAATTTCAACGGTTCCATCGCCGGCAACAGCGTTGCCGAATTGCTGCTCGGCGTCCCCTTTACCGCCACCCGCCTCGATCCCCTCGTGAACCGTCTCAACCACGACAAGCAGTGGGGCTCCTTCATCAGCGACACCTACAAGGTCACTCAGAAACTGACGCTCGACTTCGGCTTGCGCTGGGACTATTACGGAATCGCCACCTACGACGACGGGCTCATGTACAACTTCGACCTCGCCAGCGGTAAGGTCATCGTTCCCCAGGCCGCACTGTCCAAGGTCAATCCGCTCTACCCGAAGAACATTCCAATCGTTGCCGGAGACGTTGTACCCAAAGTCCCGTGGCACAATATTCACCCCCGCATTTCGGCAGCCTACCGCCTCAACGACAAGACCGTCATTCGCGGCGGCTACGGCGAATATACCGACAGTTGGAGCTACACCGCCCGCCGTCCGGGCGCCTCGCCGTTCCAGTTGTCCGAAACCTACAACAACGTAATCTCCTCCAGCGGTCCGCTGTTCGCCTTCCCCAACCCGTTCCCGACCAGTCTTTCCTCGGCAACGGTTCCCAGCCAGACCGTCACCGTTCTGCCCATGGACACTAAGATTGGCACCATCCGCCAGATCAACTTCACCATCGAACGGCAGATCGGCGAAAAGCTCGGCCTTCGCCTCTCCTACATCGGCATGCGGAACAGCGGACTCGCCTACGGCACCTACAACATGGACAAGCCGAAGGCAAGCACCGCCACCTTCACCCAGTCTATGCGCCCTTATAACCTCTTCACCGCCGTCAACGTTTTCGGCGACGATGGCAAGGTGCGCTACAACTCGCTCCAGGCGGAAATCCACAAGCGCATGGGTTCGTTCTCCTTCAACTCGAATTTCACCTGGTCCAAGAACATGTACAACTGGGCCGTCACGGAAAACCCGTACGCCATCACCGACAAGTGGGCGCGCGATGCTGCCAACCGCGACCGGTATTGGGTCACCAGCCTCACCTGGGCCCTGCCCTTCGGCAAACAGCAGAAGTTCTTGTCCACCGCGCCCAAGATCGTAGACGGCGTGCTCGGCGGCTGGAACATGCAGTTCATCTCCACCTTCGCCTCGCCGACGTTCGTCTCGCCGTCTTATTCCGGTTCCGACCCCTCCGGCACCAACACTACGGGTGGTCTGCCGGATGCCATCAAGAGCCCCTACGCGGGATTCAACCGGACCATCAACAAGTGGTTCGATGCGACCGCATTCGCGGTTCCCCAGAAGGGCACTTTCGGCAACGCCAGCCCGAATTCCCTAGAGGGCTACGGCATCGCCGTTCAGCACCTCAGCATTGCCAAGACGTTCGCCATCACGGAGCGTCTGCGTACGACCTTTACTGGAGCGTTCTCCAACCTGTTCAACCATCCTCACTTCAGCAGCATCAACACCAACATCTCCAACGCGAACCCGGGCATGTTCACCGCCACCAGGCCCAATTACGAACCCGAAAAGACCAGCTATCGCCAGATAGACTTGAAACTCCGGATTCAGTTCTAACGCTTCACGAACTGCAGGGAAAACGGGGAGGCGCAAGCCTCCCCTTTTTCTTTTGCCGTTACTCTGTAATTGATAGATGTCCAGGTACACTGCCATCCTCGCCGCTCTCGCCTTCGTCTTCTACGCGCTGCCGTCGGAGCCGCGCGTCCAGTTCGTCAACATCGCACGCGAGGCGGGGATCGCGTTCAAGCACGAGAGCGGCGCGTCGAAAGAAAAGCTGATGCCGGAGACCTTCGGCTCCGGCGTGGCGTGGATCGATTTCGATAACGACGGCTTGCCCGATCTGTTTTTCTCCAATGGCGCGGACATGGCGAAGGGCAGCCCTTCGCCAGGCAACGCCCTCTACCACAATCTCGGCAGCGGCAAATTCGAGGACGTCACCAGGAAAGCCGGCGTCTCCGGCAACGGTATGTTCGCGACCGGCGCAACCGTGGGCGACTACGACAACGATG
>JAPKZC010001155.1 GCA_026394025.1 Candidatus Solibacter sp. | reverse complement strand
GCGCCTTTCCAGCCTCCAGGTGCGCCAGGGCTTCATTGGCGCGGCTCATTGGGAACTCTTCGGTCACCGGGCGTATGCCATGGCGGGCGCAGAATTCCAGCATGGCCGCCACCGTGCCCGGCGCGCCGGAGGGAGATCCACCCACCGAGCGCTGCCCGGCGATCAAGGGGAAGGCGCCGATCGCCATCGGCACAGGGACAACTCCCACCACATGCAGATGCCCTTTGGGAGCCAGCGCGTTGAGGTACTGCGACCAGTCCAGGTCTACAGCCACCGTCGAAAGGATGAAATCGAACGAGCCGGCGACCTTGGCCAGCTCCTCGGCGGAGTGCGTGTCCACGACGCGATGGGCGCCCATCTGCCGCGCCTCCTCGGCCTTGCCCGTCGAACTGGTGAACGCCGTCACGTCGCAACCCCACTTGTTGAGGAATTGCAGTGCCAGGTGGCCCAGCCCGCCGATGCCGACTACGCCCACACGATTCGTCGGCCGCACGTTGTGCTGCACCAACGGATTGAAGACCGTGATCCCGCCGCAAAACAAGGGACCGGCCACCGCGGCGTCCAACCCTTGCGGGATCGGCGTGGCCCAACTCCAATGACAGCGCACCCGAGTGGCGAATGCGCCGTGCCGGCCCACGATGGTCTGCTCCAAGCGGCGGCACATGTTGTGATCGCCCGAAAGGCACGGTGGGCACGCCATGCAGCTTCCGGCATTCCAACCTAACCCCACGGTTTGCCCTGGGCCGACCAGTTTTGCGTTCCGCCCGACGGCGGACACGGTCCCGATGGCCTCGTGTCCGGGCACGAACGGAAATTGCGTAATCTGCCACTCGTTGTTGAGCATGGAGAGGTCGGAGTGGCAGATACCGCAGTACTGCACTTCGATTTCCACCTGCTCGTCACCCAAGGGGCCCGGATCGTAAGTAAATGGTTGCAGTCTCTCGTGTGCGCCGGAAGCTGCCAAAGCGTGAATTGTCGACATGACGTTAGGATGACACGCGCGGCGGCCACGATGCATTTGCGTATTCTGGTATGGTGAAGCCGTAAGCGGACGATCATCAAATGAACCGACGCCAATTCCTCTGCGCTACACTGCCCCTGCTGGCGCAGTCCCGTGCCGCCGCCGCCGCGCGCCTCCCCAATATCGTCTACATGTACGCCGACGATCTCGGCTACGGCGACACGAGTTGCTACGGCGCCACGCGCGTCAAGACGCCGAATCTGGATCGCGCCGCGGCCGCCGGCGTGCGGTTCACCCACGCGCACTCCTCGTCCGCCACTTGCACGCCCTCGCGCTATTCGCTGCTCACCGGCGAGTACGCCTGGCGCCACCAGGGCACGGGCGTGTTGCCGGGCGACGCGTCACTGATCATCCAACCCGGCCGCTACACGCTCCCCGCCATGCTGAAAGAGGCCGGCTACCGGACTGGCGTGGTGGGCAAGTGGCATCTCGGCCTGGGCGGCCGCAACCTCGACTGGAATGGCGAGATTGCCCCCGGTCCTCTCGATGTCGGTTTCGACTACTCCTTCATTTTTCCCGCCACCGGCGACCGCGTGCCCTGCGTGTTCGTGGAGAACCGCCGCGTGGTCAACCTGGACCCCAAAGACCCGATCCGCGTGAATTACGACCGCCCGTTCCCCGGCGAACCCACCGGCGCGGCCAATCCCGAATTGCTCAAACTGCACCCCAGCCACGGACACGACAACAGCATCGTGAACGGCGTCAGCCGAATCGGCCATATGACCGGCGGAAAGTCGGCGCGCTGGGTGGATGAGGACATGGCGGACACCATAACCGCCAAGGCGGTGGCTTTTCTGGAAGAGAATCGCGCGCGCCCGTTTTTCCTCTATTTCGCCACCCACGATATCCACGTGCCGCGCGTGCCGCACGCGCGCTTCGTGGGCAAGACGGGGATGGGTCCGCGCGGCGACGCCATCGCCGAGCTGGATTGGTCCATCGGCCGCATTCTGCATACCCTGGAACGCCTGAAACTGACGCGCGACACGATATTCGTCTTCTCCAGCGATAACGGCCCCGTGGTGGACGATGGCTATCGCGACCAGGCCGTCGAGAAACTGGGTGATCACAAGCCGGCCGGCCCGCTGCGCGGCGGCAAGTACAGTGCCTACGATGGCGGTACGCGGGTGCCCTTCGTGGTGC
>JAPKZC010000558.1 GCA_026394025.1 Candidatus Solibacter sp. | reverse complement strand
CCGTTGAGCCCGTGAATGTCGTAATCGCCGGTGGTCTTCCTTACCTGAATGTCGCCGCGATTGACCGTCTTCAGCACCAGTTCGGTGTCATACGGCACTTGCACTTCGAAATCGAATACCACGCGATACCCGTAGTAGCTTTCGCCGCGATAATTGGTGCCGTTGCCGGTGCGGAACGGGCCGTCTTCGTACAGCCGCACGAAGTTGCCCTGCTGCGACATGTCCATCTTGATGTCGCGCTTCGCCTCCGCCATGGCCTCACTCGAATCGGCGTAGATGTGCTTCTCCACCGACACCTGCACCTGCGAGCCGCTGTAGCCGGTAATGTGTACGAAGCCGTGGATATTGTCCACCAGCAGTTTTCTTCCCCCGGACCCGGCGGTGTCGAACGTGCGCTTGAGCGCCTCCTTCTCGTCCATCTTCCAGCGGTGGTCGTCGTCCCAGCCGCCGGCCGCCAGCGGCAGTGCCGCCATCGTCAGAATCAGTATGCCTCTCATCGTCCCGCCTCCATTTTGTGTAGCGCCCAGGCCGAGCGCTGCCGCACCATTTCATCCAACTGCGTGTCCTTGGAGATCCGTGCCAGGCCGGACGCCACGACGCGCGCGTTCATCTGCACCAGCATGTCGATCAGGGCGATTTGCACCAGCGGCGATTCCTGCCCCGCGATGGAAGTCACCATGGCCTGTGCCACCTCCCGGTCGGCCGCGAATTTCTGTAACGCGTCCACCGCGGAAAGCCGCACGTTGACGTTGCTGTCGTGATTCACCGCCTGCAGCAGCGCGTCCAGCACCTGCGGGTCTGGCTGCGCAAACTTCTCGCTGTAGCTGACCCCGCGCATGCGTGCGCTGGGCGATTGCTGCTGCAACATGGAGAGCGCCACCATCTGGTGCAGGGTCTCCACTTGTCCGCGGAGTTGCGCCATCTCGGCGTTGCCGCCGGCGCCCGCTTGCGGTAAGTAACGTCCCAACAGGATGCCGCCCAGCAGCAGGCCCGCTGCCATGGCGGCTTGCCAAACCGGCCGCGCCGGGAACCAGACCACGCGCCGCTTATTCACCGCCGGCGCCACGGACGGCTGCGCTGCCGCCATCCCCGCCTGGTAGGCTGCCATCATTTCCTGGAATCGCACTTTTGCGCCGGCATCCGGCGCCGCGTCCATTCCTGCCTTCACGGTTTCGAGTCCTCTCCACACCGCGTTCAGTTCCGGCGCAGGCCTCCAGGTGCTCCACCAGCACTTCGCGGGCGGCCTTATCCAGCCGTCCGGCCAGCGCCTCCGGAATCTGCTCTCGAATTCGTTCGCAATTCATGACGCTCGTTCTCCACTCAGGGCGAAAAACCGGTCGCTCAAATCGCGCATCGCCCGGTACACGCGCACTTTCACCGTCCCTACCTCGCACTTCAGGACACTCGCGATCTCTTCGTGTTTCAGCTCCAGGAAGCGGCTCATGATCAGCACTTCGCGCTTCTCGCCCGGCATCGCGGCAAGCGCGCGCCGCAGCATCATCGTCTCCTGCTTCTTCTGAAACTCGCGATCCGGCGGAGTTCCGCCGCCTGAGATGTCCCTGGCCTCTTCCGGCATCGCCACCTCGGGCTTCTGCTTGCCCAACTGGTCGGCATACACATGGCGTGCGATCTGATAGAGCCAGGCGCGG
>JAPKZC010000279.1:4070-9494 GCA_026394025.1 Candidatus Solibacter sp. | reverse complement strand
GAGGGACCGCCAATCAAATCTGCGCTGCGGACCGCATTCGACCGGCTGAAATCGGAAATCGACGCATGTTGCGAGGAGCAGCGCTTAACTGCCTAAACTTGACGCATTCGAATTACAATTCTTTGGACAAGGACTCTAGCCCAGGGTGCGCTAAGATCGAGCGACACCCATGAAATACAGCACATTCATGTTCCTGCTTGTGACCGCCGCATCGGGGCAAGTTCCCCATCAGCAACATCCGCCATCGTCGGCCGAATACGCGAAGGTGTTGGAAGACCCCTCGAGAGATGAGTGGCAGAAACCGCACGACGTGATAACTGCCCTGAATCTCAAGGCCACGGACAGCGTCGCCGACATCGGCGCGGGCACGGGATATTTCGCGCGCCGCTTCGCGAACCACGCCGGCAAGGTCTACGCGGTCGATATCGACGAAGAGCTACTGGCGATTGCCGCCAAGAATGCGCCGCCCAGCCTGCAAACCATCCTCAGCGTTCCCGACGACCCGCGTCTTCTGCCACAGTCGGTCGATATTGTCTTCTTCTGCGACGTTTTGCATCATATCGAAAACCGGCCGGCGTATTATGCCAAGCTAGCAAGAGCGCTGAGACCGGGCGGACGTATCGTGGTGATTGATTTCTATAAGAAGGACCTACCTGTCGGGCCGCCCCCTTCGATGAAACTCTCCGAGCAGGAGGTCGCCGCGGAGTTGAAGCGGGCGGGTTTCGCCGTGGCCCAGCGATCGGATATCTTGCCCTACCAGTACTTCGTCGTTTTCAAGAAACGGTGACTTGGTTGGGATTACAGCCGGCCCGGAGCCGTCAATCGGCGACGGAGGTTTAAGCCGAAATGTCACGAAAGGTTCCCGCACCCGAGCGCTGAAGCTTTTGCTCTCGGCTGGTTTCGAAGGGCGCAGGTAGAGTTGCGCAGCGCATAGCCCGTGGGCAGATGCGCTGGCTGCCCCACGTGCCTCGCGACCCGCTGGTCAGAGGCTATTCGGAAACTGAGGTCCCGGCCGCATCTCATCCCGCTCCTTGTGCCTGCCGATTATCCGGCGCGAATCTTGGTATCCGTTTCTTGCCTTACCGCTCCGAACCGCCCAGCAGAACCGCGCTAAACTTCTACCAATGGTGCGTTATGTTCTGCTGTGGGCCCTGCCGTCGCTGCTCTGTGCCGCCGATTCGAGAATCGATCACGTCACAATTGCCGGAAGCGAACTCAAGCAGATGCAGGCGAAACTCGCCGCCGTGGGGATTGCCAGTGTCTACGGTGGAGCGCACAGCAACCAGGCGACGGAAATGGCCCTGGTCAGTTTCCCGGATGGATCGTACCTGGAATTGATGGCCATTCCGCCCAACGCGGCTGCTGCTGCGGTAGCCCGCCACGCGTGGTCGAAATTTCTCCAGGAAAATGCCGGTCCGTGCGCCTGGGCGATGCGCGAGAAAAACCTGTCCGCGGAGGTCAGCCGGCTGAAGGCAGCGGGCATCGCCGTATCGGCGCCGGTGAGCAGCGGGCGCACGCGTCCCGATGGGGTGCGCCTGGACTGGGAGACGTCCGATGTGGGCGGGGAGACGCGCGGCACGTTTTTCCCGTTCCTGATTCAGGACCGGACACCGCGCGCGCAACGCGCCTTCCCGCAGGGCAAGCCGGTGACCAGGGAGTTCCGCGGGGTGACGCGCGTGGTGATCTCGGTGCGCAATCTGGATGATGCGATCCAACGCTACCGGCAGGCCTACGGCGTGCCGCGGCCCATCAAGCAGGTGGACCAGAGTTTTCAAGGCTCCGGTGGTGTTGGCGCAACCGCTGAACGCCGAGTCGTGGCTGGCGAAACGGATCGAGCGATTTGGGGAAGGGCCGTGTGGGTTCGTGCTTGGCGCGGTCAATCCAGGGCACTTCCAGGGGGCTTCGAAGACACGCTGGTTTGGCGCCGAAATCTCCTGGTTCGCTGAGGAGAAGTTGGGCTGGCGGTTAGGGTTTGAGGCCGCAAGGTAACAGGGGTGCACGACAAGGTTGATTTAGAAACGATAACCCGCGGCCAGCGCATCGCGATGAAACATTTTGACCGTATCGAGCGAGAATTCGGTCAGGTCCTTACCCAGGCCGGGCAACTTCTTCAACAGGTCATGAGTGACCGTGATGATGTGGCATCCGATTTGGTCCGCTTGCACCAGGTTGAAAATCTCGCGGGGGCTCGCCCAGATTAGCTCCAGTTGCGGCTGGGGCCTCATGATGGTGAGCGACTCTCGCATGATGGGCAGGGGATCCACCCCGGCGTCGGCCACGCGCCCCGCAAAAACCGAAATGTAGGCGCTGGGGCTGCCCACCAGTGCCGTGGCCATCGTGCGTACCTGCTCCACCGTCATGAGAGCCGTGACATTGAGCTTGATGTGCTCCTGCGTGAGTTGCCGGACCAGCGGCGCCGCGCTCTCCCCCTTGGTGTTGGTGATGGGGATTTTGACGTACACATTCGGACCTAAGGCAGCAAGTTTGCGAGCCTGCCGGCCCATTTCGTCGAAATCGTCGGAGAAGACTTCCAGGGAAAACGGGCGGTCCGGCACTTCGGCGAGAATCTCCCGCGCAAAGGCCTCGTAGTCGGAGATGCCCACCTGCCGCATCAGCGTGGGATTGGTGGTGAAACCTTGAATCAAGGGGTTCTGGTACAGGTCGAGAATGCCGCGCTTGTCGGCGCCATCGGCGAATATCTTGATTTTCAGTTCCGCTGTGTTCACGCTGGGTCCAATCCGGTTTACGGATTCCATGATAGCGTGTCACGCCGGTCCGGCACTCAAGACGCAATTCCACTCCGAAATTCGATTATTGCCTGTTATACTCGACACCAAAAGGTGACACATGACGAACCACACTACGCGGCGGCACTTTCTGGGGGTAGCCGGAGCGGCACTGGCCTTACGAGCGCAGGGGCGGAGGACCTTCGACGTGCGCGATTTCGGCGCGGTGGGTGACGGCAAGACGCTCGATAGTGCGGCAATCCAGAAAGCGATTGACACGGCCGCGGCGGCGGGCAAGGGCGCGCAGGTGCTGATCCGCGGCGGGAAGAAGTATCTGGTGGGGACGCTGGTATTGAAGAGCGGCATCGATTTTCACCTGGCCGACGATGCCGAACTGGTGATCTCCACCAACCAGGCGCACTATCCCGAGGGAGACGAGAATGGCGTGCTCACCGCCAACGGCGCGCGCGACCTGAAAATTACCGGAACCGGCAATATCGCGGGACGCGCCACCGAGTTCATGACGGGCTTCAACAAGGAAGGCGAGATCTGGGAATTTGGCGCTTTCCGTCCGAAAATGTTCATCCTCACCGGCTGCCAGGGACTGGAGGTTCGCGGCATCTCCTTCAGCCAGGCCCCGCAATGGGGGTTGCACATGCTCGGTTGCGAGCACGTGCTGGTGGACGGGCTAAGGATCCGCAACAATCTGGATGTGCCGAACTGCGACGGCATCGACCCAGACCACTGCCGCGATGTGGACATCCGCAACTGCAACATCGTGTGCGGCGATGATGCCATCGTGATCAAGGCGACACGACAGACCCGGAAGTGGGGGCCGTCGGCCAATATCACGGTTAAGGACTGCGTACTGGAGACCAAGGATTCGGGCGTGAAGATCGGGACCGAAACCACCGAGGACATCCACAATGTTCGTTTCGAACGGTGCGAAATTAAGTCGAGTTGCCGCGGGTTGACGATTCAGTTGCGCGATGAAGGCAGCGTGTACGGCATCGATTTCAGCGACATCAAATTCGTATCGAGCTACCAGGCAGCGCCCTGGTGGGGCCGCGGCGAGGCCATTTCCTTCACCGCCATTCCGCGCACCAAGGGCGGCAAGATCGGAACGATTCACGACGTGCGCGTGCGCAATGTCACCGGCCGCGCCGAAAACAGCATCCGCATCAACGGCACTCCAGAGAGCCGGATCCGCAACGTGACGTTGGACCACGTCGCCGTCACCTTCGACCGCTGGACCAAATACCCCGGGGCCGTGTTTGATAACCGGCCGACCACCGCCTATCCCGATATCGAGTCACACAATACCCCCGGCATCAGTGTGCGCCATGCGGATAAAATCGCACTCAAGGATTGCACTGTCTCATGGGGCAAGAATTGTCCGCCCACCTTTACCGACGCGTTGGAGACCGAGAACGTCACCGGCCTGACGCGCACTCGCTTCAACGGCACGTCAGCCCATCCCGGAAGGCAAAAATGAAATTCTCCCTGATCCTGCTCGCATTCTTCACGCTGTCCGCGGCGGACCGCCCGGGGACAGTCTTTAAGATCTTTCAATTTCCGGCCAACATGATTCCGCGCGTGGATGGGAACGCCGAAGATTGGAAAATCGTGCCGGACGACTATTCCATCGGCATGGACCAACTGGTGGATGACACCAACAAGGACCGCAAGCCGGACCCCAAAGATCTGGACGCCAAGGTGAAGGTGGGGTGGGTGAAGGGACTCAATCGTTTGTATTTTCTGTACGAGACCTATGACAACTATTGGGACTTCGCCAAACCCGGACTGCACAACGACATCTTCGAAGTGGTGGTGGACGGCGATATGTCGGGTGGGCCGCTGATTGAGAACTTCCAGCCCACCAGGGAATTGAGCAACCGCGACGCGCATTTTTCCATGCACGGGGTGCACGCGCAGAACTATCACATCATGACGCCGCCGATGGGCAAGGATTGGGCGCTGGCCTGGGGCTGCAACGCGTACGTGAAGGAACTGCCGTACGCCAACGCCGCCTACAACTTCAACTTCAAACCGGGGGAGAGCGGCAAGTTGACGCTGGAGTTCTGGATCACGCCCTTCGATTACGCCGGCTGCGAGGGTCCGCGGCGGGCGGTGGAATCCGTGCTGAGCGAAGACAAGCTGATCGGTCTGGCCTGGGCGATTCTCGATTACGACGACGCCGGCACCGAGAAGCACGCTTTCTGGAATCTCTCGCGGCAGCACACGATGTACGGCAAGGCCGACGAACTGGTGGCCTTTCGCCTGATGCCGCTGGAACCACCGTTCCGCAAATTCGAGGCCAACTGGAGTTTCAAGGTGCTCGACATGGATCGGCGGATGGTGGCCTTCCGCGACGAGACCACGGGCAGGGCGACCGCCTGGAAGTGGAACTTCGGGGACGGGAGTAGTTCCGCCGAGCAGAACCCCAGCCACCAGTACGCCAGGGGTGGCGATTTCACGGTGACCCTGGAAGTGGAGGGACCCAATGGCAAATCGAGTCGCGAGAAGATCTGGGACGTCGCGTTCAAATAGCAGGAGGGAGTGTAACTGTAATTCCGCAGAAAATTGGCCGATATGTTCGGCAGGCGCGGGCAAATTGCGCTAAAGCCCGCGTTCTGAGTCAGGTAGGGATCTCTGGCGACCCGGCCAAGGCACCGGCGCCGCGCGTGCCCAGGGCGCC
>JAPKZC010000279.1:3128-3991 GCA_026394025.1 Candidatus Solibacter sp. | reverse complement strand
TGCAACAACCTGGCCGAGGTCCAAATCTGCCGAGTTCTAGCGCGCACGATTGAAAGACAGACGACGATATGAAAAACATCTTTGTAGGCAATTTGGATTTCGCAGCAACTGAATCTTCCATCCGTTCGCTCTTTGAGCCCTACGGACAAGTGGACCGTGTCAACCTCGTAACCGACCGCGACACCGGCCGCTCTCGCGGTTTTGCGTTCGTCGAAATGACGGACTCCGCCGAAGCGGACCGCGCGATTGCGGCGCTCAATGGTACAGATCTCGATGGCCGTGCCCTCAACATCAACGAGGCTCGGCCGAAACCCCAAGGCGGCGGCGGTGGTGGCCGTGGCTTCGGTGGTGGTGGCGGCGGTGGCCGTCCCAGCGGTGGCGGTGGTGGTGGTGGACCGCGCCAGCGCCGCGAACCCCGCTGGTAACGCGCCCCAAAATAGGGAGTACGGCGGCCGGCGCTTAGGATCGGCCGCCCATGCATAGGAGTCTAAGCTATGGCTACACGTTCGCGCACATCATTTCAGAAGCGGCAGAAGGAAATCGCCCGGATGGAGAAACAGCGCGACAAGGCTGCCAAACGGGCACAGCGCAAACTGAACCCTACCGAATCTGAGGAAAGCGAATATCTGCTTGGCGAAGATGGCTTGCCGATCCTCGGCGAAGACGGCCAGCCGATCCTCATCGATGATGGCTTGGGCGACGACAACGCAGACGACGAAGCTGCCCACGACGATCTCGCCGCCTCGCACGGCACGCCCTCTACCGTCAGAGATTAATGTCCCGTCCCGGCCGCGCTGCCACGGGTTTGCCGGCGACTGTAAGGTGCAGGGAGGCTGCAAATGGAATTGCGGTACATGGGATTC
>JAPKZC010000279.1:0-3108 GCA_026394025.1 Candidatus Solibacter sp. | reverse complement strand
TGGGATTCGACCAGAAGCAGAACACGCGTACCTACAAGTTTGACGGTGTCGCCAACGGGCAACCGACTGTTCACTTCGTGGTAACCGCCGATCTGGCTCTGTTCCTGACAAACCGTATCGGCATCCAGGAAGGTCCCACCCTGTGCGCGCGAAAGCTCTCCACCGGCGCGGAACCTGCCACAGATACCAATCTGGAATTGACCAACGACGATCTGCGAGCTCACGCCAGCGCGCGCTCGGTGGCCGAGGCCCGCAAAGCCGAGGCGCGCCGTATGGGTCCCCGCCGCCGCCCCGTCCCGCCGTCTCAAGGGTGACGGCAAAGAAAGAGTGGAATACGTGCCGTTTGAAGGTTACGGTGGTTTTTCCTTTTCACCGGCTTCAGTTCAAAGGAATGCTCCGTCCATGCCCGGAGTCTACGGGCTCTCGAACGCTCGGGAGTGGGTCTTCGTGGGTGCCACGGACGACATACGGGCCACGCTGCTGGGCCATTTACAGGAAAGTAACACGACGCTAAGATCGCGTGTGCCCACAGGGTTCACATTTGAAATATGTCACCCCAGCCATGGGGCCGCGCGTGTCAGCCGGCTGGTGACTGAACTGGCACCGTTCTGCAATCGGGGGAATGTGTAGCGAAAAAGACCGCTCCCGACCGGGGGTACTCTCTGGGTCGGGAGCGGTTTTGTCTTAGTACTTGATCTTAGACTGCGCGGCGAACCGGGCGGCGGCCCGTCTTGGACGAGAAACGGAACGATTTGGGGCGTTGCTCAAACCGCGCGGCCGGTGGCATGACGATGACCGGAGCCGCTGCCTTGCGCGGCGCCTGCGGAAGATCCGCGGAAACCTCGCGGCGCTTTAGCTTGATGGACAGCGTGCGCTCGATGCGCGCCACTTCCGAACGCTCGCTCCGTGTGCCAAACGTCGACGCCGTACCCCTGGAGCCCATCCGTCCGGTGCGTCCCACGCGGTGGATAAAGTCTTCGGGAACCTGCGGGAGATCGTAGTTCACCACGTGTGCGATGCCTTCCACGTGGATTCCGCGCGCCGCCACATCGGTGGCCACGAGTACCCGGTAGTAGCCATCCTGGAAGCCTTTCAGTGCCTGGATGCGTTGATTCTGGCTGCGGTCGCCGTGGATGGCGGCGCACTTGAAGCCGCTCTGTGAGAGCTTCTTCGCCAACTTCTCGGCGCCGTGCTTGGTGCGCGCGAAGACCAGGAACGAGCCCGCCTCGTCATTGAGCATCATTTCCAGCAGGCCGAATTTGCGATCCTGGTCGACTTCGTAGAGGTGTAAGTCCACCTGTTCGGAGGGCTTGGTGATGCAACCCAGTTCAATGCGTACGGGATTGCGCACGTGCGTTTCCACCAGCTTCTTGACCGAAGATTCGATGGTGGCCGAGAAGAACATGGTCTGGCGCTCCGCCGGGATGACCGACATGATCCGCTTGATGGAGGGCAGGAAGCCCATGTCCAGCATGCGGTCGGCCTCATCCAGAATGAGGATGCGCACTTTGCTCAATTCGATCAGTTTACGGTCCAGGAAATCGCAAAAGCGGCCGGGAGTGGCGACCACGATGGCGGCGCCCGCGCGAATCTGCTTGAGTTGTACACGCTCGTTCATGCCACCCACGGCGACCCAAACAACAGAATAGAGGCCGAGGCCTTTCGAGAAAATTCGGAATTCCTGGTCAATCTGGAGGGCCAGTTCGCGGGTCGGGGTCAGGATGACACAGCGAATGCCCGGTTGCGGCCCCTGGTTGAGGAGCAACTGGATAGTTGGCAGTACGAACGCAAGGGTCTTTCCGGTTCCGGTCTGGGCGGTGGCCACCAGGTCGCGGCCGGCTAGGGCAGGCTCGATGGCCTGGCTTTGGATGGGGGTTGGCTCGCTGAAGTTCTGCTTCGCGAGATTGCTCATCAATTGAGCGGAAAGGGGTAATTCGGAGAAATTTTTCATCTAGTAGTTTTTAGAAGGGAATCAGCCAGCCACTGCCGGTAACGGTAAGGAAGGGTGCGGATCTACTTCAGTAGAATCCAGTATAGCGCAATTCTCGGCCGCCCTGGATTTCCGTCCGTGTTAACTTGAAAGCTCCGTGAAGATTCTCTTTGTCGGCGATATTTTCGGCGCGCCCGGACGGCGCATCGTGGCGGACCACGTGGAGGATATCGTCAAAACCAATAAGATCGACCTGGCGATTGCCAACGCGGAGAACGCCGCCGGAGGGTTCGGCATCACCCCCGCCATCGCCGAGGATCTCTTCGCCCTCGGCCTGGATGTTCTCACCAGCGGCAACCATGTCTGGGACAAGCGCGAACTCTACGACTACCTGAATCGCCAACCGCGCCTGCTGCGGCCCGCGAACTACCCCGAGGGACCGGGACACGGACTTGTCACGGTTCGCGCACGTAACGGGGTGGAGTGCGCCATCATCAATCTGCAAGGCCGCACCTACATGCCGTCCACCGATTGTCCCTTCCGTAAGGCGGATTCCCTATTGAGTCAGCTCGACCCCGCGGTTAAAGTGAAGTTCGTGGATTTTCACGCCGAGGTGACCAGCGAGAAGATGGCGATGGGCTGGTATCTGGACGGCCGCGTATCCGCTGTAGTGGGCACGCACACCCACGTGCCGACGGCCGACACCCGTATCCTGCCCGGCGGCACGGCCTACCAGACCGATTGCGGCATGACCGGCCCCTACCGCTCGGTGATCGGTGTCGATACGGACACCATCTTGCAGCGCTTCCTCTCCGGCCTGCCGGTGCGTATGGAGGCTGCCAAACACGGGGCGGAGTTGCACTCGGTGATCGTCGACGTGGACGAGGAGACCGGGAAGACGCGCACAGTGCGCCGCCACACCATCAACGGAGACTGAGCCGATGGACCCCTCCAGCCCGGTTGCCGACATCACTTCGTTTTATGTCCAGGAAATCGGCGCGGTGCTGTTTGGGACGGTGTTTCTGTTTCTGTACCGGCAGTCGCGCGTGGTCTACTTCGGGCTTTGGGCGGTGGCCTGGGGAATGCGCGTGCTGGCCACGTTCTTCGGCTTCCAGTTGCTGCGCACCCAACACTCCGGATGGCTGGCGCCCTATGCCACCTTCGAGTTCGGGTTTGCC
>JAPKZC010000327.1 GCA_026394025.1 Candidatus Solibacter sp. | reverse complement strand
CGCGTCAACGATCTCAAGAAGGACCGCCGCTTCCGCTACATCATCCTCTTCAAGAACCATGGCGACGCCGCCGGCGCATCGCTGGAGCATCCCCATTCCCAATTGATCGCGCTTCCCGTCATTCCGAAGCGAGTGAAGGAAGAAGTGGACGCCGCCAAGCTCTTTTACGATCTCAAGGAGCGCTGCATCTTCTGCGACATTATCAGCCACGAGACCACCGCCGGTGTCCGCCTGATCAGCGAAACCGACCGCTTCACCGTGCTTGCGCCCTATGCGCCACGCTTCCCTTTTGAAACCTGGATTTTGCCCAAGCGCCACGAATCCCATTTCGAGGATGCCGACGCCCCCACCCTGGCCAACCTCGCCTGGATCCTCCGCACCACCATTCGCAAGCTCGAAAACGTGCTGGAACGGCCGGCATACAATTTCATCGTGCACAGCGCGCCGGTCCAGGAAGGACCGCTGGCTCACTATCACTGGCACATCGAGATTATTCCAAAACTCACCAAGGTCGCCGGCTTCGAATGGGCCACCGGGTTTTACATCAACCCGACCCCGCCGGAAGAGTCCGCCAAGTTTCTCAGAGAGGCCGGACTCGGATAGCCGGCCACGGCACGGTTGCATCTTCATGGCGCCGTCTGATATAACCGTCCTGCGTTCCCATGGCGGACAAGAACAAGAGTGCGGCGGATTCCAGGAACGCTGGCAGGCACATGTCTAAACCCCAGGCACCCCGGAACACCAAAACTCCCGATCCCACCCCCAAGGTGGAAGGGTCTCATGCCACCCCCGCCGTCACGCAATTGGCCGCATTCGAAGCCGCCATGAAGCTCTTCCACACGCGCCAACTCATCGAAGCGCGCGTTCTGTTCCAGCAGGCCGCCGGCGGCGCCCAACGCGATGTCGCGCAGCGCGCCCAATTGCATGTCGCCATGTGCGACCACCGTCTCCAGCAGACCGCGGTCAGTTTCGGCACCGCCGAGGAATGTTATAACTACGGCGTGGCGCTGATCAACGCGCGCAACGTTACCGAAGCCCGCGCACACCTGGAGAAAGCCCTCACCATCGCACCCGGTTCCGACCATATACACTACGCGTTGGCGCTCGCCCAGGCACTCTCGGGCGATTTTGCCAGCGCCCATGAGAACCTCCGCCGCGCCATTGAACTGGACCCGCGCAACCGCCAGATCGCGCGCCAGGATGCGGACTTCGCTCCGCTGGCCCACCAGGCTCCGTTCCGTTCCCTGCTCTATCCGGAAAAGATGGTATGGTAGCGACGCCAGTTCCGCCGCGCGCGCCCCTCGTATGCAAGACCTCTCTCCACTTCGCGTAGTCGCCATCGGCGGGGGTACCGGCTTGTCCCGTCCTCGCAGGGTTGAAGCACTACGCCCGGCCCGCCGGCCCCGCGCTTCCTCAGTTGGACATAACCGCCATCGTCACCGTGACCGACGACGGCGGCAGTTCCGGACGCCTGCGCCGCGAGTTCGACGTGCTCCCCCCAGGCGACATCCGCAACTGCATGGTGGCCCTCAGTGAAGACTCCGCGCTGCTTTCGCGCCTCTTCCAGTACCGTTTCCAATCCGGACGCGGACTCAAGGGCCACAGCTTCGGCAACCTTTTCCTCATGGCCCTCACCCAGATCCTGGGCGATTTCCCGGACGCCGTGAAGGCATCCTCGGAAGTCCTCAAGATCGCCGGCCACATATACCCCAGCACCACCGCCGACGTGGCGCTCGAAGCCACGCTTTCCAACGGCGCCATCCTCATCGGCGAAACCCAAATCAGCCGGAGCAAGCATCGCATCCAGTCGATTCGCCTGCGCCCGCGCAAGGTCCGCCCATTGCCCGCCGCGCTCACCGCCATCGCCGAAGCCGACGTCATCACCCTCGGCCCCGGTTCGCTGTTCACCAGCATCGTCCCCAATCTGCTGGTGGACGGCATCGCCGCCGCCATCCGTTCCTCGCCCGCCCTCAAGTGCTACTTCGTCAACCTGATGTGGCAACCCGGCGAGACCGATGAATTCCGCGCCAGCGATCACGTGCGCGCCGTCCACCGCCACGCAGGCGGCAAATTCCTGGACTACGCCGTGGTCAACGTCCGCTCCATCACCAGCGCCCTCAAGAAGCGTTACGCCAGTCAGGCGGCCCTCCCCGTGGAGAACGATATCGACGCCCTCATGAAGTTGGGTCTGAAAGTCATGGCCGGCAACCTCTCCACCCATACGGACTCGATCCGTCACGACCCGGACGCCACCTCGGCCATAGTGGTCAAGTTGGCACAGGAAGGCCGCCGCCGCAAGAACGCATAATAGTAGTAATGCACAAGCCCGTAACCATCGTGATTCTCGCCGCCGGACTCGGCACCCGCATGAAGAGCCGTCAGGCCAAGGTGCTGCACAAGGCCGGTGGAAAGACCCTCCTCCAGCACGTCATCGATACCGCGCTCGCGCTCGCCCCGCCGGAGCGCATCTTCGCCGTCATCGGGCACCAGGCCGATCAGGTGCGCCAATCGGTGGCCGGCGCCGGAATAGGTTTCATTGAGCAAACGGAGCAGAAGGGCACTGGCCACGCGGTAAAGATCGGCCGCGATTCCATGGCGCACCTGAATGGCCACCTGATGGTGCTCTACGGCGATTCGCCGCTGTTGCGCACCGAGACCCTCCGGCGCCTGATTGCGCAGGAGACCGAAGGTACCGCCGCCGGCGTCCTGATGAGCGCGCAGATGGAAGACCCCACGGGCTACGGCCGTGTGATCCGCGATTCGCGCGGCCATGTTCTAGACGTGGTGGAGCAGAAGGCCGGCACCCCGGAACAACTGACCATCCGCGAGGCCAACATGGGCATCTACTGCTTCCGCGCGGATCTCTTCTGGAAGCACGTCGATGAGATCCAGCCCGACAACCCCGCACGCGAATACTACCTCACCGACATGCCGGCCATCCTGACGCGCGCCGGTCACACCGTGGAGGCCATGCGCATCGATGACCCCGGCGAAGCCCTCGGTATCAACGACCGCGCGCAACTCGCCCAGGTCGATGCCATCTTCCGCGAACGCAAGCGCAGCGCCCTGATGGCGGCCGGCGTCACCTTGGTCAAGCCCGAGACCATTACCATCGATGCCGCCGTCGAAATCGGCATGGATACCATCGTTGAGCCGTTCGCGCAGATTCTCGGGAAGACCACGGTTGGCGAGAACTGCCGCATGCCCAGGACCTCCCCGACCCGTCCAAGTACGACGACTGGCGCCGTTTCGTCCAGGCCGTGGCCGCCCGCTACCGCGGCCAGATCGCCGCCATCGAGATCCAGAATGAGCCCGACCTCACCTGCTGGTGGGCTCCCGGCTTGCCCTTCGACCAGGGAGTGGACATCTACGCGCGACTCCTCGCAGCGGGCCGCGCCGGCGCCAAAGCCGGCCACCTGGCGTATCTCGGCGATTCGGACATCGGGGCCAAGGTGAACATCGGCGCCGGAACCATCACCTGTAATTACGATGGCTACAAGAAGCACCCCACCCAGATCGGTGAAGGGGCGTTCGTGGGCAGCAACTCGACGTTGGTTGCGCCGCTCGAAATCGGCGCGGGAGCCTACGTGGCAGCCGGCTCGGTGGTCACCGACACCGTCCCGCCGGACGCGCTCGCCATCGGCCGCGGGCGTCAGGAGATCAAACCGGAGTGGGCCAAGAAGCGGCGCAAGTTGGCCAGGACGATCGAGTCGATCAAGAGCGGGGATTGACGGGACCAGCATCCAGCCGCAGCCGCGAACGTACTCCGGCCCCGAAAATGCACCAGCCCTGTCTCATGCGCGCGTTCGCCCTCCTTCTCCTCACCGCGGCCATCGTTCTCTTGACCGCGACCATCGCGGGCGCTCAGTTCAAAAGCACGGCCACTTTGGTGATTGCGCCCACCACCATCACCGATTCCAGGGGTAGCTATATCGACGCGCTCGAACCCGCGGACCTGGTTCTCTACGACAACGGTGTGCGCCAGCCGATACAGGTGGACGAAGCTTTCAACGCTGTCTCGTTGGTGGTGGCCGTGCAGACCTCCGCCAACTCCGCCGCCATTCTGGATAAGTTGGGCACCAGCGGCATCCTCTTCACCGACCTGCTGGCGGGAGACCGCGGCGAAACCGCCCTCGTCACGTTCTCCGACGAAGTACGCTCGCTGCGCGACTTCACCACCAACTCCGACAACCTATCCGCGGGACTGCGTTCCCTGCACGTGCAGGGCACTGGCGCGGTGGCACTCGAAGCCGTGATGCAATCGCTCGCCATGCTGGCCAGACGCAAGAGCGACCGGCGGCGCATTCTGCTGGTGATCGCCGAGAAGCGCGACCGTTCCAGCAAGGTCAAGTTCCCGGTGGTGCTCCAGGAGGCGCAGCGCCAGAACGTCCTCATCTACTGGCTCACATACTCTCCGTTTCTGCAACCCTTCACTGCCGGACCGAAGAAGGTGAAGAGCAGGGATCCCACGAAAGACGGCGAACCGCTGCCACCCGATATGGCGCCGGGCAACCTGCTCAGCGTTTTCAGCGAACTCGCCCACCAGGGCAAGCCCGACAACTCCGTGCAGCTTACCCGTGCCACCGGCGGGCGCGCCATCGGATTCACCAAGAAGGAAGCGCTCGAAGAGGCGATTCAGGCGATCGCGTCGGAAGTGCACCGTCAGTACATCGTCAGCTTTACGCCGCCTCCGGGCAAGCCGGGAGAGTATCACGCCCTTCGGATCGAAGTGAAAGGCCACGGCGACCTCACCGCCCGAACGCGCGCCGGTTACTGGGCAATGCCGTAACGCCCGCAAGTCGTTCCTAGGACGTTCAGCCGCCCCCTCTTGCGATCCGCTCCAGAATGCCGGGGATCTCAAACACCGCGCGGTTCTCCAGACGCTTTGTAGCGTCGCGGAAGCGTTGGTAGGCGGCCGGTTCCAGCAACTCTTCTACCGCCCGGGCAATCCCGCTGAAATTGGGTAGCACCGTCCCCACCTCCATCTCGCGAATCCACTCCGCGTTGTAACGCTCCTGCGGCAGCGTCCACGCGTTGCACTCCACGATCACAGGCAGCCGCATCGCCACCGCCTCGCTGATGCTGCCCGGCCCCGGTTTGCCGATGAAGTAATCCGCCAGTTGCATGTAACGCGGCACCTCTTTGGTGAACCCTTCCACAAACATCGGAGCGCCGCGCGGCATGGTTTGCAGCTTCTCGCGTAACTTCACGTTGTTCCCGCAGATCAGCAGCAACTGGCGGTCCGGCAGTAACCGCACGATCTCCCGCATCACCGCCGAGCCCTCACCGCCGAACAGCACAAGCCCCACCGGCTTCTCAGGGTCGAAGCCCAGTTTCGCGCGCGCCGCTGACCGATCTTCAGCGGAAAGCGGAGCGATCTCGTAAAACCGGGGATTCAGGATCATGCCCGAAACGCGATGCACCTTGTCTTCGGCATGCCCCATGCCGCGCGCCTGTTCCACCGCCTTCGCCGAACCGCAGATGAAATGCTGCACCTGGTGCTCAATCCAGAAGTGCGGCGGGTAATCCGCGATATCGGTCAGGATGGTAACGAACGGCACGCCCGGCAGCGCCCGCGCCAGGCTGTCACCCAGCGCCCGATCCAGATTCGGCACCAGCGAGACCACCATCTCCGGACGGTGCTCCCGCCAGAACCCTTCCAGCAGACGCACGGTTTTGGAGTGGAACAGGCGGATTACCCAATGCATGCCCACCATCAACTGCGGCGAACCAAGCGTCCACCCCTTCTTCAGCATCAGGTTGTAGATATCCTGCAGGCGCAGACCGGTCACCTTGCGGAAGACGTCCATGGCATCCAGCACTTCCTGTAGGTTGACCATGCGGATCTCAAACGGACGCCCCTGCTGCTCCATCACCTGGCGCAAGGCGTTCGCCGCCGCCCGATGGCCGCCGCCCGCATCGAAAAAGATGAAATCCACCTTCATTCATGACGATTGTTGCATGCGGCGGGGAATGACTGGCGGAAAACACCTCTCATGTCACCCCCCCTACAACACCGGCGAATCATTCCCCAGCAATGCCCGGCGCACAATCTTGACCGGCGGGTATCCCTGCTGCAGGAACGCGTCGTGAAAGCCCTGCAACGTATATTTACCGCCCTTCATCTGTTTGTAGTCTTCCCGTAACTTCAAAATCTCCAGCTTTCCCAGCGTGTACACCAGATAAGTCGGATCGCTGGTGCCGCGTTTGGCTTCCTTCTCCGCCACCGGTCGAACCTGGTAGCCTTCCTTGACGAAGAACTCCACCGCTTCCTCGACGGTCATCTTCCCGGTATGCATCTGTATGCCCGCGATGAAGCGCGCATTGCGCAACAGCGCGTCCTGCAATTGCCCCAGCCGCAACTTCAGATCGCCCTTGCCGTAGCCTTCATCCAGCATCATCTGCTCAGTGTAGTGCGCCCAACCTTCGGCGTTCGTCCCGCAGCCAAGCAACTTGCGTACTTTCGTCGGCGCGCGCGCATTCCACACAAACTGCGTGTAATGTCCCGGATAAACCTCGTGCACCGCCGTGCTGATGATGGTCCCCCGATTGAAGCCTTGCAGGTACTCCTCGGTCTACTTCGCGTCCCACGTCTTCTCGGGGAGCGTGACATTGAAGAACGCCTCTTTGGCAACCTTCTCGAACGGCCCGGGCGTATCCATTGACGCCGTGGTCAGCGCCCGCATGAAAGGCGGCGTCTCCTCCACAATCGGCGGCACCTTCGAAGGAATCGTCACGATTCTGTTCTTCTCGATGAACTCGCGAAGTCCGCTGAGCACATCGCGAAAGCTCCGCATCAGGTTTCCCGCCGCCGGATGGTCCAACAACGATTCGTTCAGGATCTGCTCCGCGGTACGGAGTTTATCCACCTGCGCAGCTACCCGCGTGAATTCCTGCTGGTTGCGGCGCAGGTTCTCCCTGCCGATCTCGAGCAGCCGGTCCAGCGGGATATCCACCATCTCGTCGTAGAGCAGTTTCTTGCGATACGTCTCGGCGCCGATCCGAAACTCGCCCTGCGAGCGTGGCAACAGGTCCGTCTTCAGGAATGCCTGATAACCGTTGAGAGCGT
>JAPKZC010000065.1 GCA_026394025.1 Candidatus Solibacter sp. | reverse complement strand
GCGGGATTCCGGCGACACATCGGGGGCCACAAAGACGATGGAGACACCAGGCACGATGGGGGATTTGAGCAATGCGGGGCCGAAATCCCGGGAGGCGGCGCGCAAGCTGCGGCGCAAGGCAAAACATCCCTTGAGCAGCGCCGCAAAACCGGCCGCCGCAAAAGCAGCCAGCGCGATGACCATCAGGGCGAGGGTGAAGGAAAGCAGCACCGAGAGGTCTTCCACTACGCCTCCGTCCTGGCGCGCGCCCAGGCTTCGCCGGCGGCCAGCGCGGTGGCCGGATTGGAACTGGCGCTGAGTTCCTCAAGCGTGCGCCAGCCCTGGGGCGGCATGGCGGCCAGGGCGTTGGCCGCATGGCGGGCCTGTTCCAGGCTTCCGAGGCGCAGGCAGCGCGCGAGTTCAGGGATGGCTTCGGTGATCTTCTGCCGGCCCACGGCGACGATGGCCAGCGCGCGAAGAGCGGCATCGGCATCGCCCAGTGCGCGCACCAGCGCCCGGCGGCCCTCGAAATCCACCGCCACGAAGGCGGCCAGGCGGAAGGCAAGCACGCGGATGTCGCGATCCCGATGCTCCAGGAATTCGCGCAGTTCTTCGAGCGGGAGGGCGCGTTCCCAAGCCACCAGGATTTCGAGCGTGGCGCGAACGCGGGGCGCATCGCCGGAGCGCAGCGCCTCCCGGCCCGGCCCGGCGGCCAACATTATGGCATGCGGGCGCATGTCCTCGGTGAGCATAATGCGGGTCAGCAAATTCGGCTGGATGGCGAGCGCGAAGAGCTGCTGGATGTGGTCCTCTCGTCCAGCCAGCAGCACGCCGCGGCAGGCCGAAAGCCGCACTTCCTCATCGCCGTCCCGGAGGGCTTCGAGGAGCAAGTCGCCGGCCACCCGGCGGCAGGGTTCGAAGACCCAGGCGAAGCCGAGGTTGGCGAAGGCGGCACGGCGGCGGACCACGTCGCGCAAGCGGCCATCCTCGCACCATTGCCTGACCAGCCCCAGGTCGAGCGCCAGACCGCAGAGGCGGTCGCGGGCGCTGCCTGCCACGGTGGTCTGGAACAGCAGAATGGATTCCGCGACATCGGTGGGGTGGGTCGGGATCAAGCGGCGGAAGACGGAATCGTCCGTGCTGCCCGCCAGGAATTCCACCAGGGCGGCCTGCAACGTGGGACGGACCTCGGCGGAAGCCGCCCTGCGGGCGCGCAATGCGCCGGCGCGGCGCATCACGACGAGGAGCAGCGCCAACAGAAACAGGACGTAGGCGCCCAGCAGGGCCAGGGCCGCGTAGAGGGCTCCTACGGCCGCCAGGGACGCCGCGGACCCAGTCATCGGAGGGTCAGCCGTTTGAGGCGCGCAACCAGCTCCAACGGGCTGAAAGGCTTCACTACGTAATCGTCGGCCCCCAGAGTGAAACCGCGGATGACATCGCTTTCCTGCTGGCGCGCGGTCAGCAGCATGACGCGCACCGGGAGGTTTTCGGCGCGAATGGCGGCGAGCACCTCATAGCCATCCATTCCGGGCATGTTGACATCGAGAATGGCGGCCTGGGGGCGCCAACTGCGGGCGGCATCGAGCGCCTTGGGGCCGTCGGCGGCCAGATGGCACTCCATGCCGAAATTCTGCAGGGTGGTGCGTACCAGGGCCAGCACGATGGAATCGTCATCAGCCACCAGCACTCGAATGCGCCCGGCGCCGGCCAGGGTTGGGGCGGGTCGAGCCGGACGGGGAACGCAATGGGTCAGTGCCAGACTGAGACGCACCAAAGCCTCCTCGGGCTGCCAGCTATCCATGAGGAATTCGGTTGCCATGCCCTGCACCGCCGGGTCGAGCTCCGCCAGGTCATCGTGGTGGCCGACGAAGACGGTGGGGAGGCCGGCGACGTTGGAAGACGGATCCAGCCACGCCGAGCCCTGTCCACCGGGGCGGATATAGGTGACGACCAGATCGCACTGCGCGAGTGCGGCGGGTGCGGCCGGGCTGGTCAGTTCGAAAGGAATGGCCCGCACCCGAGCGCGCTGCAGGGCCACGCCGAGGCGTTGGGTTTCATGCGACGGCAGGCCGACGATGGCGGCGCATTTCCCGGAGAGAGCCTGGGCGATGGCGCTGGAGAGGGGAGCATCGAGGGCCTCGGGCGGCGTATTGAAGGCCAGCAGAAGATGGGTGATCGACTCGCGCACCTGGGCGGCGTCGACCGGCCGTTCCAGCAGCAAGACCTCAACGTCGTAGGCCAGGCGGGCGAGCGCGGTGTAGCCCAGCAATCCCCCGGTACCCACCCACTGGTGCACGGCGCGGGCGGCATCGTTGGCGTTGAAACCCTGGTCGAGATCCAACAGCAACTGACGCGCCCGTTCCTGGCCTTCGTGGAGGAAACGGCGGCGCAGGGCCTGCATCTCGGCGTCGGGAATGGCCTCGCGGCCGGGCGGCAGGTCCACCGCCGCCGCATCGGACCCGGCGCGGTGTGCCAAAAACTGGCGGATGCGGCCGCCCAGCGCACGGGTGTCGATGGGTTTGGTGATGTAACCATCGCAGCCCGCATCAATCGCCTTCTGCTCATCGCCCTTCATGGCGAAAGCGGTGAGCGCGACCACGGCGATATCGCGTGTGCCTTCGTCCTGCTTGATGCGGCGTGTCATCTCCAACCCGTCGATTCCGGGCAATTGGATGTCGGCCAGGATCAGCCGCGGATGGTAGGCGCGCAGCAGGTCCAAGGCCTCCTCGGCACTGGCCGCGGTCCGGACGGCGTAACCCTCATTCATCAACAATATTCGGGTGAGTTTAAGATTTACGGGTGTATCGTCGACGATGAGAATCGGCTCACCGGCCATGATTACACCAAGTGTAGCGTAGTGAGCGGCTGCGCGACCGTTTCTAATCGAGGGTGCGAACCACGCTATCCAAAGGCAATATCGCAGAAAACACGCTGCCGCGCCCCAGTTCACTTTGCACGGTGACGGTACCGCCCTGGGCCTCCACAATGTGGCGCGTGAGGGCCAGACCGAGGCCGGTCCCCTGCTGTGCCTGGCGGCTGTTGGGGAGTTGGGCAAACTCCTGGAACAGGCGGGGCGTGTCGGCGGCGCCGATGCCGATTCCGGTGTCTGCCACCTCCAGGCGGAACGCGTTGCCGCCTTCGGGAGCGATGCGCAGCGTTACGCTACCTCCCTCGGGTGTGAACTTGACGGCGTTGGAGAGATAGTTATACAGCACTTGCTTGAAGCGGCCCGGGTCGAGATTCGCCGTCAAGGCGGGCGGAACTTGCAAGGTCAGGTGCAAGGCTTTCTTCCCGGCCAGCGGGCGGATGACATCGCAGACTTCGAGGGCGAGTGTCTTGATGCAGCAGTGTTCGGGGTG
>JAPKZC010000656.1 GCA_026394025.1 Candidatus Solibacter sp. | reverse complement strand
GCGCGGAAGTTCGCCTTTCGCGCTCTACCCAAAAACACATCGGATCGGTAGACCCTTATGCCTTGAAAATCCCCGCCCCGAAGGGGCGGAATACTCACTAACGGAGAGCGAACTCTCTCCACTTCACGCTGAACCGGCACATCTGGAGCAGTGAAAGTCGCCCCGTAGCCGTTTTGGTACGTCTTCGTTTTGGTTTCGGTTGGCTTTCCAAATTTGTCGATCAGGAACTGCATCTCTTGTGCCATCGTAAACTGGGTACAGGATCGTTCGATCCTGCCTACCCTTCCATTCGCAATCCTATATTCCATTGGATACAGTTCGAGCTTTCCGGCGCCGGTCTGTTGAATCTGGAGAATCGTCTGGCACAGCTTCACGGTGTTTTTGGACTTCGGTTTCTCGGGTTTGGCAAAGAACACTTTCTGCAACTGAGCGGCAGCTTCTGGAAGGCTTTGCTGACAAGCTCCTTCCAGGTTGATTCCCTCGGCGGCAAACCATTCTTGTGTGGTTTCGCCGAGGGTATGTTTTCCGATAACGACTTGGGCGAGGGCGGGGTTGGAGTTTGTTGGTCCAATCGCGGCCAGACACAGGAAAAACAGAGCTGGATATCTCATGTCGGCCTCAAGTCTAGCAGAGTGGTGCGCGGGACGAGAATCGTGTCGATGGTCAGCCTGAAACCCTTCCGGAGTCGAAGCAGCGAAGGACCCGCGGGAAGAACCGCGTAGAACTCGGCCTAGAACACGAATGAATCTGGCGAACAGCCGACAGGGACAGGATCGAGAGAGATCTCTCAACGCTGGGCGATGTTCCGAACCGTCATCGGCATCCAGATCTTTCCGTACCGCGTCTCGATGCCGTCGGCGTTCAACGCGTCGCAGATCGCCTGGAGGGTAGCGCCGTTCTTGCGCATGGATCGGATGCGGTCACGCGTCGCTGCCTCGCCCAGCTTCGCGCCGAACGGCTTGCGGCCCTCGCAGCGACCCGTCGCGGCCTTCATTCTCTGGCGCGCGCCGCGGAGCTTGAGAACGATCTGGCTCTTGTCGTACTGGGCGACGGCTCCCATCAACTGCCGCATGAGAATCCGCGTCGGGTCCGTCGCCATCAGGTCGGGCTCGGCGACGGAGATCAAGGTGAAGCCGTGCTTCTGGAGATCGCCGATGGTGGCCTCCTGCACCATCAGGTCGCGCGCGAGGCGGTCCAACTTCTCGATGATGATCGTCTTGACGCCGTCCGCGTGGAGAGCGGTCATCAGCTGCGACCACGCGGGCCTGTCGGCAGACTCCATGCCGCCGCAAACGCCCTTCTCCTCGAACACGCGGGCGATCCGCAGGCCGTGCTCCGAGGCGTGCTTGCGTATGGCGGCGCGCTGGCGCGGGAAGCCGTCGCCCTTGATCTGTCCCTTGCCGCTGACTCGAAGGTAGGCGAACGCGGTCGTTTTGGTCATGCCTCATTATAAACTAAACCACAGAATTATTGAAGTCATTGAAAACACTGTGGGTGAGGCCTCAGGGCGTACCGTGCCCCAGGCCGTGCCTGTGGCCGAGCCAGCCTTACCCCTAGACCGAAGCCTTCCGTCGCGGCCTAGGGCCACCGAAACGACGGTAGAACGAGTTCTAGCGAGGGCCGTAGACCAAAGGAGAACGATGAAAGCGAAGATCAGAGACGCCATCAAGATGACGCCCGCCGAGCGCAAGCAGGCCAAGATTGTCAGTGCCGGGATAAGACACCCGCAATTTTGCCGACTTTGCCGATTCGCGCCGCCGTCTGCCTGGGCGGGGACGCTGTATGTACTCTACAGTAGTGTCTACATCTTTCCTTTTCACACTGCGTTGTCTTCTGTGCTCAGAAGTTGGAATCCCTTTCGATTTCTGAGGAGACGCATTGACCGAGACCCGCTGCTGTCCGTACTGCCAGCGAAGCTTTCATCCATCCCCGTACCGACTTCAGCAGCGCGTTTGCAGCCAGCCAGAGTGCCAGCG
>JAPKZC010000243.1 GCA_026394025.1 Candidatus Solibacter sp. | reverse complement strand
TCTAATCCGCTATGCCGCCCGCTTGGCCCATTTGGCCAAGCGGGCAACTGTGGCGTTGGCTGTCTCTCCGAGTGCTCTACCTCCTGCCGTACCCCCTTTCCCCATCCATCCGCGCAGTCTGCTATTTTCGGATAGTATTATGCGATTTCCGGAGTAGCCGCTTGGGTGTCATCAGCCGCAAGAACGTCAGGAACACCGTAGATGCCGCCGCGCTCTCCGGTGTTTTCCAACTCGCCGGACCCACCCTGGATGCACAAGGCCAACCCCAGCAGCCGCGTCTGGAGAAGCCCATCATCCAGCAAGGCCACGTCGAGGTTCCAGAAGTGGCAAAGAAGCATCTGCGCGAGCCCGGTTATTTCGAGCCCACGCCCGGGTTCAACAAGATCAAGCTGATGAAGTATCACACCGCCGGTCGGTGGCCGCATTTCGACGGCGATGGCAAGTGGTGCGATAACTGCGTTTCATACCAGTAGCGCGAGGAGACATCATGAGCACCAGGGTAGTCAATCGAACGGCAGTCCTTCTGATGGCCGCAGCGGCGTGCCTGGCCGCGGCCGATTCCGGCTTCATGCGCCGCCAGGTTTCCGATGTGCAGCCGCGCGCGGACGATCTCACTGCGAACACGAAGGGAGCGTCATATAAGGCGCTGTTTGGCGTCGGCGACAGCGAAGCAGATCAACTCAAGGCGGTGGTCCGCTACGGCGAACTCACGGTCGCGCCCGGCGGAGCCAGCGCCGTGGTGAGCTATCCCGCCGAAGAGCAGATCTACTTCGTCACTGAGGGCAGTGCCACCCTGCTGTACGCTGAGGAGAAGGCGCAAGTGAAGAAGTTCGACTTCCTGTACCTGCCCGCCGGCGTCAAGCACGGCATCGCCAATACTTCGGACGCGCCGGTGCAGGTCATCGTGATGGGATACCAGATCCCCGCCGGCCGAACCGTTGAGCTGCCGTCCAAACTGATGCTCGCCAACGCCGACGACGTGCCTCTTCAGATTTTGGGCCAGCACGGTCCCACCACCCAGTTCAAGCTGCTCATCGGGCTCACCTCCAGCCGGCGCGACAAGCTGGCCGCGGCTTACGTGATGAACAGCCTCTTCGTCATGGATTTCGCGCCCGGCGGAACCAACATCCCGCACAATCACGCCGCGGAAGAGGAGATCTATCTCCTGGTCCGGGGTTCCGGCGACATGGTGGCGGGGCGCGACGCCGCCGGTAAGGACGTGCGCCATCCCGTGACCCAGGGGGCCGCCTTCTTCTTCAAGCCCGGCACGCAAGTCGGCTATTACAGCAACGCCAAGGAAGGCATGGAGCACGACCTGATTCTCGCCGTCCGCTCCAACCTTCCGGGCGGCCGCGTTCGCCCGCAGTAGGCGCCGTCTATATCAGCTCCACAGGCGATCCGCCGATCGCTCCCGATCCCATTCCGGCGTCGGCTCGAAATAGCCCGGCTCCAAGAGATGCTGTTTGACCACGGCTTCGTTGAGCGTCACACCAAGACCCGGCTTCTCCGGAACCGCGACGAACCCCTTGTTGACGATCGGCTTTTCCACGCCGTCCACCAGGTCGCTCCACCAAGGCACGTCCACCGAGTGGTTCTCCAGCACCAGGAAGTTCTCCGTCGCGGCGGCGCAGTGCACGTTCGCCATGCAGGAAATCGGCGAACCCGCAAAGTGCATCGCCATGGGCACGCCAAGATCTTCCGCCGCGTCGCCGATTTTCTTGGTCTCCAGAATCCCCCCGGACGTCGCCAGGTCGGGATGAATGATATCCACCGCGTGCGTCCGGCACAACTCGATGAAGTCCTCCTTCAGGTAGATGTCCTCTCCGGTGAGGATGGGGATGTCCACCGCGTCCGTGATCTGCTTCAAGAGGTCCTTACGCTGCCACGGAATCATGTCTTCCAGCCACGCCATGTTGTATTTCGTCAACGCCTTTCCCAGCCGGATACAACTGTTGACGCCGATGTGTCCGAAGTGGTCCGCCGCAAGGGGTATGTCCATGCCCACTAATTCGCGGATCTGCGCCACGTAGTCCGCCATCAATTGCACGCCCTTCTCGGTAAGCTCCATGCCGGTGAACATGTGCTGTGTATTGGGGAAGGAGTTGACCCGCTGTCCCACCGGCATGGTCAGCGCGCCGGGCACGTTCGCCACCAGATCGACTCCCAGATCCATTTTCAGCCAGGTGAATCCCTCGTCGCGGCGCGCCTTCAAGCGCTGGCCGTATACCTTGGGATCCGGCGATTCGGTGGTGTCCGCGTAGCAGCGGATGCGGTCGCGGAACTTGCCGCCCAGCATCTGGTACACCGGAACGTTGTAGGCCTTTCCCGCCAGATCCCACAGTGCCATCTCGATGCCGCAGACCCCGCCACCCTGACGCGCATGCCCGCCAAACTGCTTGATCTTGCGGAAGATCTTATCGATGTTGCATGGGTTCTCGCCGATAATGCGGCTCTTCAGGAAGAGCGCGTACGTCTTACTGGCGCCGTCGCGCACCTCGCCCAGCCCGTAGATTCCCTGGTTGGTATCGATGCGAATGATCGGGCACGTCATGGGAGCGCCGCGCACCGTGAGCGCGCGCATATCGGTGATCTTCAGGTCGGAAGGTTTGGAGTTCGTAGTGGTGTTTTGCGGTAGCGCTTCCAGCGTTTCATCCGCCCAAAACCCAAGTCCCAGCGCTCCCGCCGCGCCTTTCAAAAATGACCGTCGCGGGTGTGAACCGTTCTTCTGTGGCATTGTGAGTTAGTTCCTTTCGAGAGAATTCCAGCCTGAGCCCTCGTCTGTTCTGGCTAGTGTATACCCGCGCGCGCCCGAGCGCCAGTTTTGGGCGGACCTTTGTCAAGGCAAAGTAGAAACGTCCTATTCCCAGCAAAGTAGAAATGTCCTGTTTTAGGGGGGCTGCCTGGGAGGCGGGCTTACAGTGGATTTGATGTTCTGGGGGAGTCGCGCTCCCTGGGGCAGATCCGAAGACCGCTG
>JAPKZC010001132.1:10543-20111 GCA_026394025.1 Candidatus Solibacter sp. | reverse complement strand
CTGGGAAGACTGGCCGATACGCGCACCCGTCGCGGACGACTCGCCGCCGGCATCGCGGTCTGGACCGGCCTGACCGGCCGCGCAGGGCTGGCCACCAGCTATGCCCTGCTGCTCGCGACGCGCCTGGGTGTGGGGATTGGCGAAGCGGTATGCACCCCGGCGGCGGCTAGTTGGATTGGCGATCTGGTACCGGCCTCGCGCCGGGCGCGTGCCATGGCGGGCTTCATGATGGCGGTCCCGGTGGGCATCATGCTGAGTTCCGCCATCAGCGGTCCGGTGGCGCAAGCCCACGGCTGGCGTATGGCGATGGTGCTGGCCGCCGTCCCGGGCTTGGTGCTCGTGCCCGCGGTGCTGTGGTTGTGCGAACCCGAACGTCCCCGCCTGTCCACCGCGGGCGAGCGCACCGCCGCCCTGCCGGCGGTGTTCTGGTGGAGCGCGGCCTCGGGGGCGGTGGTCAACTTCGCGCTCTACAGCTTCTCCACGTTCCTGCCGGCGTTTCTGACGCGCTACCACGGCATGAGCGTGGCGCAGGCGGGAATCTGGACGGGGATCGGTTCGGGAGCCTCGGGGATCCTGGGCGCCGCGGCGGCGGGCCTGTTGGGCGATCGGGTGAAGAATCGCCTGTGGTTGGCGGCGGGCGCTTCGTTGGCGGCGGCAGGTCCGCTGTACGCCGCCATTCGCATGCCGGCAGGCAGCGCGACGGGCGCGGTCTGCCTGGCCATGATCGGCTATGGCTTATTGCAGATGTACTACGGGCTGGTGTACGCAGCCATCCAGGACGTCGTCGGGCCTGCCATGCGGGGCCACGCCATGGCGGTCTACTTCGTCGTGACGTATCTGGGCGGAGCGTCCTGGGGCCCGCTGCTCACCGGCCGGCTGAGCGATTTTCTGGCGCGCCGCTCGGGCTTGGCGGCGGAAGCGTCGCGCGCCGTGGGGCTGCACGACGCCATGTACGTAATTCCGGCGCTGGCGATAGTGCTGGCGGCAGTCCTGTGGGTGGCCGGACGGCGGCAGGCTGCGGCGTGACGTGCAGCCTGCCCTGTCGCGGTATTGCGCGGGAGAACGGCGCGTATTACGCTGTGATCATGCGATCGATCTCGGTGAAGTTGCCGGATGAACTCCTCGCCCAGCTCGGCAGAGAGGCCAAGGCGAGGCGGGTGACGAAATCCTGGCTGGTGAGGGAAAGCATCGAAAAGGGACTGCACGAGCCGCCGTTGGCCGGCGCAGCCTCGTGTTACGACCTGGCGCGCGATCTTGCCGGCACAGTGAAGGGGCTGCCCAAAGATCTGGCCGACAACCCGAAATACATGGAAGGTTTTGGCCAGTGAAGAAAGGTCCGGGCCTGCTCGACGTCACGATCCAAAGGAATCGGATGGCCACGTAACAGCCACGGAGGCTTTAGTGTGTGAGCGAGCGACACTGTAAGTCGTGCAGTATTCAATAGCGAAACGCATTGGCAGGCCCTTTGCATTTCCGCTCATGGTTCATGAGTGAACGGAAGACGCCGTTCCATTTATGAGAAGCTACCTTAGCAGCATTGAGGTTTTCGCGGCTCGGTACGCTCTCGGCAAGATCTTCGCAACGGAGTTTTTCCGTTTCGGCCGCGTGTGCCTGGAGGTTCAGCGTTTCGCAAATCTCGCACGTCCTGTGCATCTCTGATTCTATGCCGTAATCGTACCATTCTGGCGATCTAGGCAAGCAGCGCTTGCCGAAAGGAGTCCTGCCGATGGTAGAAATGATGCCGTTCCCGGACCGAACTACGGCTTGAAGCCCGGCCAACGTTGTGGGCGGTACCCCACCTATCATTCCGGCGGTGCTGTTTGTGGCCGGACGGCGGCGTCGTCAATCCACCGGAGTCACTCCGCCCGCTTCACCACCGTAAGCGTCACCTGCGAGGGGAATTGCCGGGAATGGTGCACCGTATTGTGCGCCACCACGCCCTTCGCCTCATCGTAGTTATTGCCGCCCGTATTCATGTTGCGGTCGAAGCGCGGGAAGTTACTGCTCGATACTTCAATCCGGATACTATGTCCGGCCGCGAAGTAGTTACTCGTGGTCATCGGTTGCAGCGTCACCTTGTATACCTTACCCGCCTCCATCCACACCGGCGGTTTGTCGTAGCCCTCGCGATAACGCAGCCGCTGAATCGTCTCGTCCAGGTTATAAGCCGTACCGTCCGGATATACGTCGATCAGCTTCACCGTGATATCGGTATCCTTCGCGTCCGACGACACGTACAGCGTCGCCTCAATCGGCCCGCTGGCCTCCGTCCCTTCCTTCAGCGGCTCCGTGGTGTACACCAGTATGTCGTCCCGCTCTTCCATCTTGCGCTGATCGAACGCGCCGCCCGTCACCGCGTTGCCCGTGCAGCAGACATTGCCCCCGAAGGACGGCACCGGATTCATCGGGTCGTACACGAACGCGTCCGGCGTATCGGCGTCCGGCGCCGCGGCCCGCAGCGCGCCGTCGCCTTTCAGGCTGTTCGCCTTCCCGCCGCTCCCCAGGAACAACGTCATCGGCTGCGCCCCCGCCGGCGGCCATGTATCCGCCTTCTGCCACTTATTCATGCCCATGGTGTAATACAAAACCTTGGGCGTCTTTTGTAAGATCTGGTTGTCTTCGCCCTTCAGGAAATGGTCGAACCAGCCATAAGTCAGCGCGTCGTAATCCAACCGCGCGTCGCCCATGTCCCGTTCGCCGACCTTGGTATGTTCGGTGGCCCGCTTATAGGCGCAGTGCAATGTCGGCGCGATCACCGCGTACTGCTGTTCGGCGACCTCCGGCCGCGCGGTCTTGCGCACGAAGTTATACGCCGCCAGATTCGGCCCCACCGACACGTCGTACCACGACATGAACCAGAACCCCGGCACGTTGATCTTCATATCGTCGTGCCACAACCCGCCGCGATACCATGCCTGGTCGTTGGGCGCGCGCTTGATCATGGCTCCGCCCGTGGAAACTTCCGCACGGTCGGCAAAGATGCCGCTCGGCCCGCTCACCGCCTTCATGATGTCCGCCTCGGGCAGATGGGTCAGCGCTTTCGCCCAGTCCACCGCCGGCATCTGCGGCGCCAGGTCGAACATCTTCGCTGCCTGGATCAAATCCGCCTGCGACGCGTTCGCTGGGAACATCGGCCGCATCTGGTTCTGCTCCCCGTAGAGCCACGCGATGAAGAGCATCTGCACCGCGCCGCCGCGATACCAGTTGCCCTGCTCGTAGTACGGCGCAACGCGCCCCACGCCCGCGCCGAATCCCTGCGGGATCATGGCCGCGAACGCCGGGTTTCCCTGCGCCGCTACGCCCAGTTGCCATTCCGCCGTCGAAGAGCAGCCGATCGTCCCCACCTTCCCGTTCGACCACGGCTGACCCGACATCCACGTGATCGCGTCCGTCCCATCCGTCAACGGCGCGCCCAGAATGTCGTATTGCCCCTCGGAGAAGAAGTGCCCGCGCTCGTTCATTTCCACAAACGCGTATCCGCGCTTCACCGCCGCCAGTTCCGCGCTCATATCGCGCGGCGCACCATTGCGCACGTCCCAGAAGTTGAAGTTATACGGCGTGCGGACGAAGATGATGGGGTACTTCTTCGACGTGTCCTTGGGGCGGTAGACATCGGTCGCCATGCGCTTGCCGTCGCGCATCGGCACCATCAGCTTGCGGTCGATAATGGCGATTTCCGCCAGCGCCTTCTCCGTCGCATGACGCGCGGCGATGAGTTCCTTATTCGGCGCGGGCCGCATCTGAGCGCGGCTGCCCGGAAGCATACTGGCAACGACTCCCGCCGCCAACAGAACGGAAACACCAACTCTCATCAGTTTCATGAAGAGTCAGTTTACCGTGTTTTGTCCTGAGCCCTACACCGCCGCCATCGCCCGCCGCGGTTCGAACGTGTAGCCGAAGCCGCGCACCGAGTGAATCAGAATCGGCATCGCCGGATCCTGCTCTACCTTCTGCCGCAAGCGCAGTACGTAGACGTCCACCGCCCGGTCCGTGATCGCGCGATCCTGCCCCCAAACCGCATTCAACAGTTGTTCCCTGCTGAATACCACACCGGGCCGATTCATCAGGTATTCCAGCAGCCGGAATTCGGTGGCCGTCAGTTGCAGTGGAACCCCGTTGAGCCGCACCTGGCAGCTCGTGCGATCCAGTTCCACGCCGCCGGCTTCCAGAAGCCGTGCCGGGGTAGCCTGATTGCGGAACTGCAGTTTGATGCGCGCGATCAATTCGCGCACGAAGAAGGGTTTTACCACGTAATCGTTGGCGCCCAGTTCCAACCCCACGATACGGTCCGTTTCGCTCGCCCTCGCGGTCAGAAAGATCACCGGAATGGCGGCCAGATCGGGATCCTTCCGGATGCCCTTGCAGATCTCCAGTCCATCCGAATCCGGCAACATGATGTCGAGCAAAATCAGGTCGGGACGCTGTTGCCGGCAGAGTTCGATAGCGCCCTTTCCGGTGGGCTGCCCCGCTAGAGTGAAGCCCTCATTTTCCAGGTTGTACTTCAACAGGGCGAAGAGGTCCGTGTCGTCTTCGATGAGTAGGATCTTTTTCATGGTCTCACCGTAACCATACCTCCGCATGTGTTACGGCGAGGTTAAGGGGCGGTGAATTCGGGATTAAGCGTGTCATCCCCCAGCGTGGCCTGATTCACCGGCAGCGTGAAGGCGAACGTGGACCCCTCGTGAACCCGGCTTTCCACCCGCGTGGTGCCATTGTGTGCCGCCACCAGGTGCTTGACAATCGACAGTCCCAGACCCGTACCGCCCAGTTCCCGCGAGCGCGCCTTATCTACCCGGTAGAAGCGTTCGAACAGCCGCGGCAGGTCTTCGTCGGGAATCCCAACCCCGGTGTCGCGCACAAAAAACTCCACCATTTGGCCCTGTGCCTGCGCCCCCACCGAAATCCGTCCACCCTCGGGCGTGTACTTGATGGCGTTCTCCATCAGGTTGCTGAGAATCTGCGAAACCGCCTCGCTGTCGCAGCACACCACGGCATCCTCCGGCGCGCGTTCCTCCACCAGTTCAATCCGGTTCTTCTCCGCAATCGGGCGCATCATTTCGAAGGCGTCGTGAATCAGCGCGTTGGCAAAGTGAATGTCGAACTCGAATTTTTGCCGCTTCTGTTCCACCCTCGAAAGCGTCAGCAGATCCTCCGTCAGGCGCGCTAGTCGCTCGGCATTGTGACGGATAATACCGAGAAAGCGCATGTTGTAGTTCGGATCCGCAATGGCCCCGTCGATCAGCGTCTCCGTGTATCCCTGAATCGAGGCCAGCGGCGTGCGCAATTCGTGCGAGACGTTGATCACAAAATCCTTGCGGACGCGTTCCAGTTTCTCCGATTCGGCGTGCTCATGCTGTAATTGGGCCACCGTCTGTTCCAGGTTTCCGGCGGTTTCGTTGAGCGTCTGCGACAATTGCCCGAACTCGCTCGAATCCGTCTCCGCCAGCCGCGCCCGGAAGTTGCCCCGCGCCAGTTCGCCGGCGTGCGACATGATGGTGGCAAAGCGCCGCGAAATGTTGCGCGCCACCACCGCCGCAATCAGAATCGCCGGTAGAAACGCCAGCGTCGTGCTGACCAGAATCTTGCCCCGGATCTGGCTCACCTGCCGATTGATCTCCGCCAGCGGGAATGCGATTCGGATGGCACTCCGTCCATCCGCTACTGGTACCGCCACGTAGAGGAATGACACACCGATCGTGGCACTCTGCCGAATGTCCGACCCTACGCCGCCGCGAAAGGCCTGCATGATTTCCGGCCGCGTACGATGATTCTCCATGCCCGCGGCGTCCGCCTCTGAATCCACCAGCACCTTGCCATCGGCGCGCACCACCGTGATCCGCCCACCCGCCGCCCGCGCCATGTGCCGCACCTGCCCGGCGCCCGGCGTTTCCGGCACGGCAAAGGTCAGCGCCAGCATCCGCCCCTTGTCCGCCAGTTGCCCGGTCAGGTTCTGTATATAGTTGTCCTTGGCCACGTTGGTGGCGAAGTAATCCACCGTCACCAGCGCCAGCAGCAGGAGGCAGAAAACCCCCGCGATCAACTTCAGGAATATTTTGCCGGTCATACGGCTTCTTCGAAACGATAGCCGAACCCGCGCACCGTGGTCAGGTAGCGAGGGTTGTCGGGCTGCTCTTCGATCTGCTCCCGCAGGCGGCGAACGTGGACGTCCACCGTGCGGGGCGTGACGTTGCGCGATTCGCCCCAGACCGCTTCCAGAAGCTGATCCCGGCTGTAGGCGCGCCCCGGATGCGTCAGAAAGTACTCCAGCAGATTGAACTCGGTGGAGGTCAGCGAAATCTCGCGATCTCCCAGGAACAACCGCCTCGCCGTGCGGTCCAAGCGGAACGGGCCCGTCACCGCCGACGGCGGTTCCGCATCCATCTCCTCACGGCGCAGATGAGCTTTCACGCGCGCCATGAGTTCGCGCGGGCTGAAGGGCTTCGTCATGTAGTCGTCGCCGCCGATTTCGAGGCCCAGTACCCGGTCCACTTCGTCCGACCGCGCCGTCAGGAACAGCACCGGCGTGCGCCCGAGCACCGCCGATTGGCGGATTTGCCGGCACAACTCAAACCCGTCCACATCCGGCAGCATTACATCCAGCAGAATCAGGTCGGGTCTCGCCTGCTCCAGCGCGCGCAGCGTGCCTTTCGATCCCCCCAAAACCTGTGACTCGTACCCGTGGCGGCCCAGGTTGTATTCGATCAGCGCGGCCAGTTCCGCTTCATCCTCCACAATGGCGATTTTCTTCGGCATGGAACGTGCTCAACGTAACAGGGTTAGTACGTCTATTGTAGCGTTCCCCCGGGGTCGGTTTGCTAGACTCAAGGTTTGTAGGAGTGAGCTATTTCCCTTAAATTATTGCAGTTAGGTTGTCTTTTGTTAATCTTTCGAAGTCCCGGTTTGAGCGCCTGCCGGGATTGCGCGCGACCCGGTTTCGGCGGCCCGGACGAGAATCGTTTCACCGCGTACGATGCCCTCTGCCGCGGCGCAGCCTGCCGCGACGCCGGATTCCCGCAGGTCTTCGTCAACGCCGCTAATCTCACACTCTTCGTCCGCGTCACCGATCTCGCTTTCGGCGGCCCCGCCCCCGCGCTTGCCCTGGAACACTCGTTCAACGGGGATGACACGCGCGGCGGAGTGCTGGGTATCGGCTGGTCCTTCAGTTTAGGCGATACCCTCACCTCCGATCCCGACGGCACGCTGGTGCTGCGTCGCGGATCGGGACGCACCGACCGTTTCGCCACCGCGGCCGGATCCTCCGCCCTGTTCCCCATCACCACTACTAACGATTCGCTCTCCCGCGCCGCCGACGGCTCCTACACCCTGCGGGCCGCGGCCTCAACCACTACGCGCATCTTCAGCAGCGATGGGAAACTGCTTTCCATGCGTGATGGTGCTACTGTGCGCGTCTCCCTGGACTACGATTCCTCCGGACACCTCAGTGCCGCCCACTATCGCGGCAAGCTGATCGCGTTCGCCACAGACGCTGCCGGCCGCATCACGTCCATCAAGGATGCCGCCGGCCGCTCGGTAGGCTTCACCTACAACCCCGAAGGCCGTCTCGCGCAACAGACCAACGCCGATGGGCTCCCTGCCGCCTATCAGTACGATACCGCTGGCAACCTGACCTCGATCGCCTGGGCAGGCGGACAGACCGCCATCAGCTACACCGGCGACCCCGGCTTTCTCAGCGTGGCCAGTGTCTCTACACCCGATGCCGCGGTTCGCCAGTACGATACCCCGCGCACTCCCAATGAGATTCGCGTCACCGATGGCAACGGCGATATCACCTCGTACACCTCCACCGCGCTCGGACTTCTGCAAGCCGTCGCCGATTCGGCCGGCAACACAATCACCTACGCCTACGATGCCGCCGGCAACCGCATCCGCGCGGTCAACGGCGCGGGCGAAGCCGTCTCCTTCACTTACGATGCGCGCAACAACCTCACCGGCATCGCCGACGGCGCCAACAACCGCTGGTCGGCCACCTACACCACCGGCGGAGTGGCGCGCATAACCGACCCCAATAAGAACGTCTGGACCCTGACCTACGACGACAGCGGTAACCTTGCCGGCGTAACCGACCCCCGAACCTTCACCGTCCTGGCCACGCGCAGTGCCGCCGGGCAGATCCTCTCGCTGGCCGACCAGAAGGGCAACAGCCGCAGCTATCGGTACAACGCCGATGGCTTGCTCACCGGCTTCACCGATGCGCTCGGCAACAAATGGGCCTACGAGTATGATGGCGCCGCGCGCCCGTCCGCCCAAACCGACCCTGCGGGGGTTACCCTGAAGGCCGCCTACACCGCCGGCAACCGCATCGCCTCTCTCGCCGCGGGCGACGCCCAAACCGCGTTCGACTACTCCGGCATCCAGCGTGACAGCCTCAACCGCCTCTCCCGTTACACCGATTCCAACGGCAACCAGGTGACCTACACCTACGATGCCGCCGGCCAATTGAGTGGCATCACCATGCCGGGCGGCAAGACCGTCGCCTACCAATACGACCGCCTGCATCGCCTCAGCAAAGTCTCGGACTGGCAGGGCAATTTCGCGCTCTATCGCTACGATGCGGCCGGGTGGCCGGTTAGCGTCAGCGTCTCCGGCGGCCCGGTGACCATCTATCAGTACGATGGCGCGCGCAATCTCCGCGCCATCGTCAGCACCGGCCCCGACGGCACGCCGGTCGCGGGCTACCGTTACGACTTCGATGCCAACGGCAACCGTACCGCGGTCAGCGCGCTCGAACCCAACACTTCCGCCGCCACCTTGAAATCCTACGCCTACGGCATTGACGCCGCCAATCGCCCAATCTCGCGCAGCGACGGCGCGACCTACCGCTACGATGCCCGCGGCAATCTCTCCGCCATCGAAGGCGCCGGCAACCTCAAACTGTCCTATGACGCATTCGGCCGGCTAAAAGGCCTGGAAGGCGACGCCGCGGGCGCGTACAGTTACGATTCCACCGGCCTGCGCGTGGGCCGCAACGGTCGCCGCCTGGTTTACGATCTCTCGGGCGACCGGCCCCGCGCGGTGGTGGAAACCGATTCCTCCAATGCGCCCATCGCGTGGTATGTCTACGGCCTCGGCCTGCTCTGGAAGGTGACCGCCGATGGCGTACCGTACTTCTATCATTTCGATGGCGATGGCAACGCCGTGGCGCTCTCTGGTCCCACCACCGGCGTGGTCAATCGGTATCGCTACGATTCCGCGGGCCTCCTGGTCTCCGCCCAAGAGGGCGTCGAGAACACGTTCCACGCGCGCGGAGAATCCGGCTGGTTGGACGATGGCAACGGCCTGCTTTTCACGGGGACCCAGTTCCAGTTACCCGAATTGCGCCTGACCTTGCCCGCCGCCGCCGACATTTCGCCGCCGGCCCCCGAGATCCAACCCCAACTCCCCGGTGCGGGCGCGTGCTTCTTCGAAGGCGTGGCCAATTGCCTCGCCGCCACCGGAAGGAGGCCCCGCTAATGCAGTCTGCATTGATTGTGGGGCGGACCCCCCGGTCCGCAGCCGACGCCCCCGTCGGCTCGCGTAGCGTGGATGATGCTGGTTTCGCCGGCGAACA
>JAPKZC010001132.1:0-10516 GCA_026394025.1 Candidatus Solibacter sp. | reverse complement strand
GTCCGCTCCACAATTCCTGGATGCACCGCCTGCTCCCGCTTGCCGCGCTCGCCGTCCTGTGGATCCCGGGACTGTACGGGCAGATTATCCCGCTGCTCGACTGCGGCCAACCCGCCGATGTTCTGCTTACCCCGGCCTCGCCGCGCGCCAATTTGAGATTCCAGGGAACTGCCGGAGAAACCGTCTATGTTCGTCTGATGGCCGCCAGTCTAGACCCCGGCTTCGCTCTGACGCTGCCGGTGGTGGTCGATCCGTTCGGCAATACCTACAATCCGCGGGCGCGCAATCCGCCCAGCCCTGGCGCTACCCCAGGCGATCTGGCGGGCGCCTTCGCGGGCGAAAACTTCACCGGTCTGGAATTCGATCTGCCCACGGAGGGCACGTGCACCCTGCGGCTAACCAGTTCCAACCTGATCGCTTCCGCCAATATCCACGTAGTCCTGACGCGCCTCAATCGCCCTTGCGGCCCCAATACTACCCTGACCTGCGGGCGTTCCCTTGCTGGCGCCATCGCCACCTCCGTGCCCGGTCAGGTGGATAACTATCAGTTCTCCGTGCAAGCCGGCGACATTGTGTCCTTCCGCCTGCTGCGCGTTGCCAGTTCGGGTTCACCCGACACCAGCACGAGTTTCTTTTTCGCCATCTACGCCGCCGATCCGGCGCGGGACAACCGGCCGTTCGCTGTCAATGTCGACCCCAAAACCAACCACCTGTCTTTCGCGCGGATCTATGGCCGCTTCGATTGGACGGCCACCGTCACCGGCGCGGTCACTGTGGTGGTCTTCGAGGCCACCGCAACTCTCGGTGGCAGCTACTACGTCTCCGCCACCAAGCTCAGCGGCGGCGGGTGCGGCGGCGCCCCTCTCACCTGCAACTCCACGGTGGATGGCGGGCTGACCAGCCCTCTCACCTTCGGCTTCTACACTATCCAGGCAAACGGCGGCGACCTGTACCAGTTCCGCGCCGCCAGGCTCGACACCTCCGGTGGTTTCACTCCCGCCGCCGAGATTTTCGATTCCCGCGGCGCCAGCGTGGGTGTTGTCGCGCCGGTCATCCCGTCCGGCCATGCGGCCGCTACCGCGACCATCACGTTTCCCACCTCAGGCACCTATTCCGTGATCGTCTCCGGCCCCCTCGATGGCAGTCTCGGAGCCTATTCCCTGAGCACCCTTCGCCTCAACCGGCCTTGCGATGGCGTGCAGGCGCTCTCCTGCTCGTCGGTAGTGGACGGCGCCATCAGCGGCCTGATCCGCGGCAAGGTCTATTCCCTCGCCGCCAGCGCCGGCGATTCGTATCTGCTGCGCCTGCTGCGCCCCGATGCCAACAGCCTCTTCCGCCCGCGCGTCGATATCTATGACAAGTCCGGCGCCTCTATCCAGTTCGTCAATACCACCGACCTGGCGCGCGCCGCCTTCACCGCACCGGCGGACGGCGTCTATTCCCTGGTGGTCACCGACAGCTTCGACAACGCCCAAAGCGGCTCGTACTCGCTCTCCCTGCTGCGCCTCAACCGGCCCTGCGATGCCGCCACGCTGAGTTGCGGCGCGCCTGCCGCGGGCAGTCTCCCGCGCGCGCTCTCGAGCAGCGTACATACCCACACCGCCGCCGCCGGCGAAAGCTTCAGCGTGCGCATGCTGCCCGATAGCGGCGCTCAGCAACCCGGCATCGAAGTCTACGACGGGCAGGGCAACCCGGCGGGCCAGCCCCTCTCCGGCAATTTCGCCGGCGTCGATGTTGTCAGGCCCCCGGCCGGCGCCTACACCGTCGTGGCCACCGATTCCAGTAAGACGCCGGCAGCCTCCAGTTTCACCCTCGATCTGCTGCGTACCACCAACGCCTGCTCCGTGCCCGCCGCGCAGGGCACGACGGTCAACGGCGCCGTGTCGGCTGCGTCCCCGTTTCTGGCCTACCGCATCGCGGCCTCTAGCGGCGACCTGCTCTCCCTGCGCAGCAGTTCTTCCACGGCTGGCTTCGCCTCGCAGATGGAACTCTACGATCCCGAGGGCATGCGCCTCGAGTCCGGCGTCTTCAGCCTCTCCCGTAAGGCCCCCGCTTCCGGCACTTATACCGTGATCCTCGGCGCCGCGGTACCGCGCACCGCGGGCGGATACAGCTTCGCCTGGCAACTTCTCAACCAGCCGGCCGGTGTCTCGCCCCTTGCCTGCGGCGCTTCCGCCGCGGGCGCGCTCTCCCCATCCAGTCAGTTCCGCTACTATGGGCTCGCCGCCAACGCCGGCGACACGCTGCGCCTGCTCTTCACCCGCATCAGCGAGAATTTCTCGCCCCAGATCGAGCTCTTCGACCCCGCGGGTGCGCGCGTCGCCGCCAACTCCGACGTCACCCACAAGGCCGTCGCCGGGGGCAGCTACCTTGTGGTGGTGAGCCCGTCCACCAGCCTCACGGAGACCGGCTCCTACAGCGTGGCCTTCCAGCGTCCCAACAGCCCCTGTTCGCCGCTGCCGCTCGCCTGCGGCCAGACCGCCTTACGCCAGGTGAATGTTCCCGGACAGCTCGACACCTTCTCATTCAACGCCACCGGCGGCGACCAAACCACCATCCGCCTGACCTCCCGCTCCGGTACGTATTCGCCATTTGCGGAGATGTACAACCCGGCCGGTACGCTGCTCTCCACCAGTTCCAACGGCCTGTTGCGCCGCGTGCTCCCCGCCGACGGCGCATACACGCTCCTGGTGCGCGATCGCAATGCGCTCAATCTGGGCAGCTATCGCGTCAACTTGCAGGACGATACCAACGCCTGCCCGGTGACCGACACGGAGGCTCCCGTAGTCGTGCTGGCGAGGCCTACCGGCGGCGAAGTTCTCTCCGGAGGCACCACGTTTCGCATCCAGTGGCTGTCCGACGATAACGTCGGTGTGGCCGACCACAACATCGCGCTCTCCACCGACGGCGGCAAGACCTTCGCCGACCCGTTCGTCAACCTCGGCGGCAACACCCAAGCCTACGACTGGAACCTGCCCGCCGGCATCGCGCCCAACCGCACCGCCGTCCTCCGCGTCACCGCCACCGATGCCGCCGGCAACGCGCAATCCGCCTCTAGCGACCTCTTGACCTTGATCGGTTCCGGCTTTACCCCGAACAGCACCGCCACCTACTCTTACGACGAACTGAATCGCCTCACGGACGTATCGCTGAGCGACGGCCGCACCATCAAATACACCTGGGACGCGTCGGGCAATCTGGCCTCTATTACGATTACGGCGCAGTGACGACCATGGAGACACTGCAACATCCCAAGACGGGCCTCGATCTCTTCGGCGCCAGGTACTTCTCCGGGGCATAGGGGAGGTTTACAAGCCCGGATGCGCCCTTTGCAGATCAGCACGCTGAAGATCCGCAGAGCTGGAATAACCCGCTCAGACTGGCGCAACAATAGATTCACATCGCGTGCCGGCAGGACGGCTGGCCCCTCATTCGACTTGTGCCCTGCAAAGGCGCCTTAAGGGCGTCCCGCAGCGGGGCCATAGGAAGTAAAGAACTGGCCACTCTTGCTGATTAAATTAAAGAAAAGTGGTATATCCCTTGATGAGTGCTCAAGTAATCAAAGAACCGCTTTGTGATTTGGGTCATTCGTCACCACCGTAACCGGGGATGCAGTGGCGGCAACTGCGGCTTGTTGGTCTCCTGAGATCTGCTTCCAGACGAACCCAGGGGCCACCTCGTGGGCGCCCCTGGGCGGTGAACGCAACTACTGTTGAATCGGGGGATCTTCTGAGAGGGTGTAATTCACATCGATCTGGGTCTGTACCTCAACTGGCTCGCCGTTGAGCAACGTCTTTTGATAGACCCACTGCCGGACGGATTCGAGCGCGGATGGGATCAGCAGCGGGTGGCCGCTGATCACCGCCAGGTTGATCACGTCGCCTTCCTTACCGATGACCGCTTGCAGGCGCACTACCCCTGAGATGCGCGCCTGTTTGGCCAGCGGTGGATAGACGGGCTTCGGCTGCCTGACCAGTTTGGCCTGCTGCACGTTGCCGCCAATGGTGATTCGTTTCGTCCCGTCGGCTGCCGGCGGGACGGAGGTCGCCGAGCCGGTGACGCCGCCTTGGACACCGCCGATGACGCCGCCTGGTACACCCCCTATGATGCCGCCGATGACGCCGCCGGAAGCGTATACGCCGGTCACGGAGAGCACTATGGCCACTTCGCCATTCGACTGAAAGCCGGTGCCCAGGGTCATATGTTCATCGAATTCCAGCATGGCTTTGCGCACACGCTCCAGGGAATCGGCGCCCAGGATGTCGCCCTCATGTACCGGCAGGCGGGAAAGCAGGTCGTTGCGCGCCGCATCGGTCAGGCCGAAGGTGGAGATCCGTACCAGGCGTTTTCCATCGGTTGCGGGAAGACCGGAGCCCTTGGGAACGGAACTCATGCGCACGGTCGTTTGCTGGCCGTCGGACATGGTAACAAACGTCCTATCCACAGGGACAGCCCGGCCGGCCGCGTCCACGGACGTCGTAGTCGTAGTTGATACGGCGGGTGCTTGCGGTAGCGCCGACAGGTCGAAGTTCACCTTCACCTGGCGCGTGGCAACGGAGCTGTCCATCGCGAAATGCCATTGCAAGACGGATTGCTGTGCAGCACGGCGCAATTCGACGGGCCCGCTCAGCACCCGCGTATCCACTACGTTGCCGCTGCTATCGACGGTGGCTTCCACGGTGACCACGCCCTGTATGCGTTTGGCGCGAGCAGCCTCGGGATAGACGATGCTGCCGCGGTGCATCACGGCGCCGCCCGTATCCACGGTGACGCCGGGACCATCGGCAACCATCTGCGGCGCGGCGGCCAGGGGGAAGGTTGCGGTGACAAACCAGCACGCCAGGGCCAGGATTCCCAACCCCGCGGCGAGCGAGGAAATAGATCTCGTTTGGGACATGCGAACCTCTTTCATAATGGACGCCACTCGCTGTCTTAAGTGCCGCTTGCGCAAAAAAAGCGGCGCCGGGGCCAGGTCGAGCCGGGGTTTTGCGCCGGCAATCGCGAGCAGAGCATCCAGATACCCGTCACGCGATTTCGTAAGCTCGACCACTTGACGATCCACTACCTGCTCGCGGGCGAGACCGATCTCGCCGAGCAGCCACCAGATCGCGGGATGAAACCAGAAGACACTGCGGACCAGTTCTTCGCACAGCGTGAAGAGCCAGTCGCGACGGCGCACGTGCAGGATCTCGTGGCAGAGGATGGCCTCCTGCACCGACGCGTCGAGTTCGGAGAAATTCGCCGGCAGCAGCACCGCCGGGCGCAACAGGCCGAAGGTCACCGGGCTCGCGATGGCGTCGGACACGCGGATATCGGCTTCCACGCTCCAGGAGGAGTAGGGGCGGAGCGGCCGGGAATGGCGGCGCAGCCGTGCCAGATGCCAGAAGCCCGCGGCCAGCCACCCTAGTCGGATGACCATGCCCGCGCCCAGCAGCATGAGCGCGATTTCGGTGAGTGGCATGGCGGGCGGCGGCAGCGGCTGTGAAGGCGCGTGCGCGGGGATGGCCGCGGGGACGTATGCGGTCAGCGTGATGACTGCCTGCTTCCACGGGCGCACGGCGGGCAACAGCAGGCAAGCCGCCAGCAGGATGTGCCAGTAGGCGAGCCGGCTGGCGGGCAACCGCAGGCGCAGCGCCGCCGGAATGAACGCCGCAAGGCCCACCAGCAGGCCGATTTGCATGCTGTAAGCTACCAGATTCTCCCAAACCAGTTGCAGGTTCATGACGGCCTCCGCAGTCGTGCAATCTCCTCGAGTTCTTCGGCGGAAAGGTCGTGCTCCTGGACCAGGTGCACCAGCAACGGTTCGGCCGAGCCGTTGAACACGCGATCGATGAAATCGCGCACCATGTCGCCGATGACCTGCCCTTTGGGCTGCGCCGGCCGGTAGACATAGGCGCGGTCGGCCATGACCTTCTTCAGATACTTCTTCTGCTCCAGGATCTTCATCATGGTCATGACAGTCGTATAGGCGACCTTGCGCCGTTCGAGTAACGTCTCGTAGACATCGCGAACGGTCGAGCAATCGCGTTCCCAGACGATCTTCATGATCTCCAGTTCCTGCTCGGTTAAGGTGGTGCTTCGACGTCGCATACTAATTAATTAGTACTAAATCGCGACGATGTCAAGAAAAAATGCGGGGGGAACTGGGGGTGGCCGATCTATGCTCCGCGCCTGGCCGCGGGGCAGCAATCGGGGGCGCATAACGGAAGGTCCGGGGCCGACTGGCGCTGTTCGATCAACTCGGCCAGCATATCGATCACAGCAGGGTGCGTGCCCGGAGTCTGGGCGCGGACGAAGTTGATGCCAAGATCGCGACAGAGCGCGGCGGCCTCGAAGTCGAGGTCGTACATCACTTCCATATGGTCGCTGAGGAAGCCGAGGGGGGAGACGACCACGTCGCGGACGCCGTCTTCCGCCAGTGCACGGAGGTGGACGAGGATATCGGGTTCCAGCCACGGCTGGGTGGGCGGTCCGCTGCGGCTTTGCCAGACCAGGTCCCATTCGTCGTGCGCGGTGAGTTCGCCGACCTTGCGGGCGACCGCCACAAGTTGCTCCTCGTACCGGCAGGTGCCGGCCATGGAAAGCGGAATACTGTGCGCGGTGTAGACCAGGCGGGCGGCGCGGCGCCGTTCTTCCGGAACGAGCGCCAGGGCGGCGGAGACGCGATCGGCGTTGGCGGCGGCGAAACCGGGGTGCGCCCAGAAAGGCGGGAGCTTATCGATGACGGGCGCGGCTCGTCCGGCCGAGGCGCGCGCGGCCTGTATGTTCTCGATGTACTGGCGGCAACCGGAGTAGGAGGAATACGCCGAGGTGGCGACGGCCACGGCGCGGCGCACTCCATCGGCGGCCATCTGGCGGACGGTATCGGCCAGCATGGGGTGCCAGTTGCGATTGCCCCAGTAGACCGGCAGCGAGACGCGTTCGCGAAGCGCGGCGATGAGGTCGCGGCACTGCTGGTTGATGGGGCTGCGCCCGTCGAAGTGGTAGTAGTGCGCGGCCACTTCGAGCATACGCTCGCGGGGGACATTGCGGCCGCGGAGCACGTTTTCAAGAAAGGGGATGACGTCTTCGGTGCGCTCCGGTCCACCGAACGAGACGATCAGGATGGCGTCGTACTGCATCAGTTGATTATGATGCAGTACGAGGGGATCTCCGATCTACTTTTTGTGCGTTTTCCAGGCGGACCAGCGACAGCGGGTAGAGCGCATTGCGGCGCGGGTTCTCCGGGTCGTAGAGGACGCAGAGGAGCGCATCGCCAGCCGGGGCTCTGCGGGCATTGGACCGGCCCTTGGCGACGGCTCCGCTGAGCAGGCGGAATTCGTATTGGATCACCAAGGTCTTGTCGCCCTTCTTGATGCCGGTCACCCTGCCGGGCGCGGGGCGGCCTTCGGTCAGGAGCCGGTTCTGGCGGCGCAGGGGGATTACCATCATCGTCACAGTAAAGGCGAGCTGCCCGGCCACCAGGTACGGAACCCACAGCGGCATTACCTGGGATGACCAGGAAACGGGGTGGTTGAGGGCTGGCTGCGACGGCACAAAGCGCACCGGTAAGGCGTCGTCCCCGCCAGATTTTCGTGGGGACCTGCGTGCTGCGCGAATAGCGGCGGCCCGCATGCTCAAAGGAATAGGCGACGTGGTTGCGTGCCTCTCCGTTCTCCCCTTTGCCGTTGCCGCCGGCGCGCCAGACGCGCGTGATCACGGCATCGGTGGAGAGACCTTGCGCGCGGAGGAGTCTCTGTTCCAGATTCTGGCGGCGCGCCGTGCGATCGAGAAAAACGCCAAGCACCACGGCGGCGATCAGCAAGGCCGCGGCGGAGATTGCAAGTGTGATGCCCAGCCGGGTCAGGCAAACGGGACGAAGGCTGGAATAGCCCAGACTGTCGGGAGGGGTCCAGTGGTCGGTATGTTCGAGCATCTTGATTACTCCTCTCCGGCCGTTTTCAGGCGGCCGGTCTCCTGCAAGGCGCGGCGCAACAGAAACTCGATCTGCGCGTTGAGACTGCGCAGATCGGTGTCGGCCCAGCGCTGCAACGCCTCATGCGTCGCCGGGTCCAGACGGAGCAGGAATGATTTCCGTTGCGCCATGGCTTCCTACTGATAGAGTGTGCCTGCGTTGACGATTGGCTGGGCATCGCGGTCGCTGCACAGAACCACCAGCAGATTGCTCACCATGCTGGCCTTGCGCTCTTCATCGAGTTCCACTACGTGCTTGGAACTGAGCATCTCCAGCGCCATCTCCACCATGCCGACGGCGCCTTCCACAATCTTCTGCCGGGCGGCGATGATGGCTTGCGCCTGCTGGCGGCGCAGCATCACGCTGGCGATCTCGGGGGCATACGCGAGGTGCGTGATACGCGCCTCAATGACCTCCACGCCTGCCTTGCCGACGCGCTCCTGAATCTCGTCGCGCAGCTTGTGAGAAATCTCACTGACGGACATCCGCAGCGACATCTGGCCTTCGAGGTGAGCGTCATAGGGGTACGACGTGGCCAGCGTACGCACGGCGCTTTCGCTCTGCACATGGACGTAGTGCTCGTAGTCGTCCACGTGGAAGACGGCCTCGGCGGTCTCTATGACGCGCCAGACGATGACGCTGGCGATCTCGATCGGGTTGCCGTCCTGGTCGTTGACCTTCAGCTTGCTGCTTTCGAAATTGCGCACGCGCAGCGAGACGCGGCGGCGCCGGGTGAACGGATTGACCCACCAGAATCCGGGCAGCTTGATGGTCCCTTTGTAGACGCCGAACAGCAGAACCACCTTGGCCTCGTTGGGGTTGATCACCGCGAATCCGCCGAGGCAGCCAATGTCGATGATGAAGACCACGATGGCAGCCACGATGCCGTAGACGCTCTCGGCATTGACGGACCAGATGAACGCGTAGACCGTCGCGATGGGGACAATCAGCAGCAGCGCCACCATGGGCCATCCGGGGAGCGCCTTAAGTTCTTTCTCCTGCAACATGTTCATTTTCTCCTTCTGACATCAAAATGATATCACTTTGATATGAAATGTCAAGAGGAAACTTGCGCGTGGGATAGTCGTATTGATGCGATTGGCAGACACGGCGGCAGGCGGGCGGTATAAGTGGACGGTAGTGGGCCTGTTGTGGTTCGTCTGCCTGTTCAATTACGCAGACCGCCAGGCGATCTTCTCCGTATTCCCGCTGCTCAAGGCGAAGATGCACCTGACGGACGTCCAACTGGGGTACGTGGCGTCCTCGTTCATGTGGGTGTACGCGGCGGCGGCGCCATTCGCCGGCATGGTGGGCGACCGTTTCCGGCGCAAGCACGTGATTCTGGCGGGGCTGATTTTCTGGTCGCTGATTACGGTGGCGACGGCGCTTTCCACGCGGTATTGGCATCTGGTGGTGTTTCGCGCGTTGGAGGGATTGGGGGAGGCGTTCTACTTTCCAGCTTCCATGTCGCTGATCAGTGCGTGGCACGGCAAGGAGACGCGGTCGCGCGCCATGTCGTGGCATCAATCCAGCGTCTACGCGGGAACCATCATTGGCGGGGCGTTGTCAGGATATCTGGCGCAATTATACGGATGGCGCCTCGGGTTCTACGTGTTCGGCTCGCTTGGGATAGTGCTGGGGATTGTGCTGATGTTTCTGCTGAAGGAGCCGGAAACAGTTGCCGTTCGCGAGGAGACGTTCCGCTTCTCCGGCGCCTGGCTGGACGTGTTCCGCAATCCCATGGCAGTGGCGCTGATGGCGGTGTTCATCTGCGCCAACTTTGTGGCCATGGTGTTCCTCACCTGGCTGCCTTCCTACCTGACGCGCACCTTCCACATGAGCCTGACCATGGCCGGTTTCAGCGCGACCGCGTATCTGCAAGCGGCGTCGGTGCTGGGCGTCCTCACCGGAGGCATGGTGGCCGACGGTTGGGTGCGCAAAGACCGGCGCGGCCGCATGTGGACGCAGGCGGTCGGATTGTTCGCCGGCGTGCCCTTTCTTCTGCTCACCGGGTGGACGTTCAGCGTCACGGTCTTCGTCTTCGCCACCATGGGCTTCGGCTTCTTCAAAGGCATGTACGACGCCAACATCTGGGCATCGCTGCACGATGTGGTGCCGCCGGAACGGCGGGCCACCGCGGTCGGTGTGATGAACTCCATCGGATGGCTGGGCGGCGGCGTGGCGCCGGTGGCCATGGCGGCGGCCTCGGGCGTGTGGGGCATGGGCATGTGCCTCAGCGCGACGTCGGCGGTCTACGCCGTGGCCGGCTTGCTGCTGGTGTTAGGCGCGTCCCGCTGGATGATGCGAAAGGGGGCGATTGCGGACAGCCCCATGATAGACTAAACTAATAGAACTTAGTCTATATCAACATGCAGACCGTCAACATCCACGAAGCCAAGACCCATCTCTCCCGACTCGTCGAGCAAGCTGCCAAAGGCGAGCCGTTTGTGATCGCCAAAGCTGGCAAACCCCTTGTGAAAGTTACGGCGCTGGACACACCGGTCGCGGGGCGCGTTCGACGGCTGGGCTTCATGGCGGGCCGGATCCTGGTGCCGGACGATT
>JAPKZC010000740.1 GCA_026394025.1 Candidatus Solibacter sp. | reverse complement strand
GCCAGGTACAGCGTCTTCACGTTGGATAGGTAGCCCTGCCACGCGCCCGAACCCGCGCCCACGGCATCTTCGACCCGGCTGGCCAGGGCCAGCGACCAGCGCCTGCCGTCGCGCGTGCCGGGAACCCAGGCCCGCCCGCGCAGGAAGCGCCGTTGGGGGCCTTCGGAAAAAATGACGGCGTGCTTCTGCGTGTCGGAGGTCCAGGGAACGTAGCCCTGCAGCGTCAAGTCCGCGGCGGCCGAGTGCGCGATCCGGCAGACTACCTCGTTGGCCGCCGTGCGGGCCCATTCGTAGGTCACCTCCGGACCGCCCTCGGGCATCTGCCAGATCAGCCGCGCATAGGAATCGTCAAAGGCGCGCGGGCCCACGATCCGCCACCACTCGGGCCAACTCCGCCACCACGTGGGCCACTGCCGGGCGCATCGGGCGGCGCGTTGCCTGCCACCCGCCGGCGACATCCAAGCAGCCGGCAGAGAGAGGAAACGGAAGGCAAAGATATCGAGGTGATCGGCCACGAAGACCTGCCCGGACCAGGCGTCCGGCGCCAACGGGCCGGCCAGCCACTCTCGCGTATCGCGCAATCGCGCCCAGAGCTTGAGCGGATCCTCGCCCGACATGGTGGCGAAGCCGAGGAGATCATAGATCTCCTTCGGAGTAACTGAGCCTGTATCCGCGGGAGCGGAGGCGCCCAGAGGGGCGACCGCGGCAGCCAGTCCGGAACGGCCGATAAATTGGCGGCGATTCATAAGCGTTAATTCGAACAGCAGAACCAGGGGTCCCGGACGGCGCCGGAACCGGCGTCACTTTGCCGTGCGCAGGCTCGACTCACGGACCACAAGCCGCGGCGGGATCAAAATTCGCCGGGCAGGAACGGTTTCTTCGGAACCCATGATCTCAATTAGCAATTCCGCGGATTTCCTGCCGATCAGCAGGCTGCTCTGATGAACCGAAGAAAGAGGGACGCACAAAAAGTCGGAATGCCGGAAATTTCCCGACCCGATGATGGCGATATCGGACGGAACTCTCAACCCGGCTTCCAGCGCCACCCGGATGGCGCAAGCCGCGATGGCGTCGTTGTAGCAGAAAACGCCGTCGGGGCGCGGTGTCAGCCGCAGCAGCTTCCGCATCGCCTCGACCCCCGACTCTTCTTTGTTCCCGGCGCGTATGACGTACCTGGACGAAAACTCGAATCCGTGGCGAGCCAGCGCCTTGCGATAGCCCCGCACGCGATCCACGCCCGTGGAGACTTCGTGTCCCCGGAGGTGTACGATCGTGCGGCACCCTTGCTCAATCAAGTGCTCCGTCGCGAGCCGGCCCACTTCTTCATCGTCAACGCCGACGTAGTGCGCCCCTGCGGAAGCCGGGAGCCGGTCGAAGAGCACATAGGGGATCTTGCGGATCCGAAGGGACTTGAATATCTTGGCGCCGCCCGAGTCCCTTTCGGCGGAGCCGATGAGGAACCCGTCCACGCTGCGGGCGATCAGGGTCGAGATCTGGCGCTCCTCGTTTGCGGGATTCTCGTCGGAATTCGAGATGGTGACCTGGTACCCCGCGGGGTCGAGGACCGACGCCACACCCTTGGCTATCTCGGCGAAGAAGGAGTGCATGAGGTCGGGGATGACTAGTCCCACCACGTGGGTCCGGCGCGTGGCTAGACCGCGGGCCATCCAGTTGGGCTCGTACCCGCGCTCGCGGGCGCGCCTGATCACTCGTTTCCGGGTCTTCTCGCTGATGTCGCTGTGGTGGCGCAGCGCTTTGGACACTGTCATCAGCGAGACCCCGAGGTCTTCGGCGATATCCGCCATCCGAACGCCCACCTTGCCCCCTTGAGACGCACGACGCGCCAAGGTCCAGTTTGAATGCCGGGACGGCTTCTGTCAAGAGAAACGAGCAGCCTCTATGCCGGCGTTGCACCGGCCCCGGTTTGCTAGTTAGCGCTAGAGTTGTTAAGCGCAAAAAGGACTGATAAAGCTGGCACGAAAACGCTTGCGGACAACGAAATTTCATTGGTAGATTATGGCGCGGTTCCAGCGTTTATCGCCAGCCCGTTTCCATCAACCCCCTTTCAAACCGTGCTTGCGGTTTTCCCGCATACGGCTTAACGATGATCTTCTTGATGTGGCGTGCGTAAGACTCTGGCGGAGATCGTGCGCACCACCGGCGTCGATGGGTTCTTCATCGATTCCACCCTGGCCACCTACAACCACCGCTGCTTCAACCCCGCGCACAAGCACCCGCACCCGGATGTCTGGAACTGGGGCGTCCGCCAGATG
>JAPKZC010000677.1:2055-7862 GCA_026394025.1 Candidatus Solibacter sp. | reverse complement strand
GGCTTTGCTCACGGAAGGAAAGCGGGTTGAGCGTTTGCCACCGCAAGCTGTCTTCGGAGGCGCTTTGCGCACCGTATACTTTGATTCCCCAGTTGCGGAAGGCCTCCACGAACGCCACGCGGCAATGTAACTTATCTTCCGGATTCACGTCGAAATCCGCCGTGATGATGGCGCGCAGATACTCGCCGAAGAAAATATCGGTGGGCGGCAGGTAGTCGATCGCGCGAATGCACATGTTGAGCACCTGGGCGGCGGACTTGCAGAGCTCGTCGGTGAGCAGTTCCACAAGGGCTTGCGGCATTTCGCCATGGCAACACCCTCCCCCGTCCCCAGGCGCGGCTAACCGCAGCAGGTTGGCAGCCCTGGTTTCGTAGACCGCGACCAGGGCGGAGTAAACGGCCGCCACCAGAAGGGCCCCCCGGCTATGGGAGTCCTCGATGGCCCCGTACAAACGCGGGTCCGGAGCCACCTTTTGCCAAATGGTTTGGCGTTGATAAGTGGGCTTGGATGCGACCTCCTGTACCGCCGCGGCCACCTCCTCTTCCGTGGCGTAACGGGAAATCTGCTCGCGCCGGGTGACCGGATGGAATTCCTCCATGTACCGGCCGAGATAGGTGCGCAGGGCTTGAAAACGCCCGGTGCCGATGCCGAACTCGCGGCCCAGTTGGCCCAGTATGTTGGCGGAATTCAGATTGCCTCGCGTGGCCGCAATCTGGCTGGCGACGATCTCTTTCATCTGGAACCGCGACAACAGCGCCACAATGTCGGCAAACGCCTCGTGGAAGGCCAGCACGTCGGGATTGGTGGGATTGACCAGGGTACGGTTGATGCCATCCAGGATGGCGTGGGTGGTTTCGTGCGCCACGACGTCGTAGGACAGGCACGCGTAGACCACCTCGTTGCCAAACCGGTCTTCGTCCTGCGACGGGAAGTAGCCGAACAGGAGCGATCCCTTGCGCTGGCTGTAGAAGGCATTCTGCTGGCGCAAGGCGTGCGGGTAAATCCGCAGGCGCTGTACAAACACGCCGTCGTCCGCCGCCTGCCGGTAGCGCTGCCGCTTCTCTTCCGTCGGCTGGGTCCGCAGACCGGCTCGCTGTATGTCCAGAGGCGGACCTGTCCAAAACACTTTGCGCCCCAGGGCGGTTTCGAAAACATCGATGGTCTTGCGAGCCACCGCGTACACCATCTGCTGATGGAACAACGGATTCCCCGGCGAGGGCCGCAGTCCATCCTGCGCCAGCAGTTTCGGGTCGTTGAGATTCACCGGCTCGTAAAAACACTGGCTGGAGGGGTCGTAGTCCACTACTTCCAGGTATTCATCCACCGGGCCCGGAGCCAGTTTCTCGTCCCACGGCACCTCGAGGGTGGTTTCAGCGAGCCCCACGGTGGATTTCTGTAGCGCGTAGGACGGGTCGAGCGCATAAATCCGCAGACATCGCGTTGCGGGGCTGGGCGGCGACCAGCGATTGCGCGTCGCCTCCATCTCCGGATCCACCGGCGGCGCGCCCGGGGTTGAGGGTGGTGGCGGAGGAGGCGGCGCGGCTTTCTTGCGGGACGGCCGCCGCGGACCGGCTCCCGGTAGAACGGCTTGCGCCTCGCCGGTCTTGACATAGTGGCGCAGTTGACCCGACGCCTTGGAACTTGCGCCGGCGATGTACTCCCGGACCAGGCTCTGTTCGCGCAGGGAGAGCGCGCTCGGACCCTTCTTCACCAACGCTATGAGCCCGGGGTCGGTCAGCGCCAATTGGGCGAACTCCACCTGCAACATCTGCTCCAGAGTCCCCGCGGGCGCCTTCGCTTGCTCCACACCCAGACCCGAAATCGCCTTCAGCCAGGGCAGCCAGATGACATCCGCCGGTTCGATGACAAGGCCCTGCGGGACGCAATCGAGAGCCGTCCGCGCTTGCAGAATTCCCCGGCCGAACTCCTCGAAATGAGAGCCTGGCGATTTGGCCGTTTGCAGCAGCGCCTGGCGAACGGCTTCGGCCCGGCGCCAGTCCCTGGCGGGAAACTTCGCGCCGTTCACCTGGAGCCAAAGCGCGGCTGCGGCGGCGATTTGCGGAGTCGCCGCGGAGGTTCCGGCGCCGTCCTGGCTCACCACGTTGGGGCAGCCAAATTCCGCCCAGGGGATGTTGGGCGTGTAGGCGGCCAGCGCGGTACGCATCTTGTCATGCGGTCCCCAGTTGCCGGACCACGCAGAACACGCCGTTTTCGTAGGCACGATTGTAGGCGTCCACCCAGAATTTGCTGGCCACGCCTCCCATGGAGAGCGTGATCACGTCGCACCCGCTGTCGATCGCGTAGTTCACGGCTTTTGCCAGCGCGTCGGTTCCCACCAGCACCACGCGTTCGGAAATGCGCAACGGCAATACCTCGGCGTCCGGCGCGCCCCCCAGAGGCTGACGGTTCAGCAAGTCGATGGGTCCGCCGGCCAGGATACAGAGGGTCGCCGTACCGTGCCCCCGGTTGTCCAGGGGCAAGCCCTGACCGCCGGGATCGTCGGCAAAGGGCGCCGCGGGGTGCCTGGTGAAGTCGCGGCTGAGATCGCGCAGTATCTGCGCCGCCGGGGGCAGCGCGCCATGCGACTTGTCATATCCGGTATCGATATGCGCGATCCTCACGCGGCGTCCCAGCGAGTTGTTCTTGCGTGCATGGTCCCGCGCCAGGGCCAACTGGGAATAACGCTCCCCCAGGTGCCAACCGGGCTCGGGCCCTGTCGGCGCACTATGACTCTGCGGCTTGGCCGCGCAAGTGGGACGCCCGAACAACGCTACCTCTTCCGTCGACGGCTCGGGCGTCAGTCTGCGGAACGGAACCTCCGCCGTCATATCCGCCTCGATGTAGTGCCCGTCGCCCCCGCGGCGGGCGTACTCCTCGTAGGCGGCCTCCCACGGCACGTCCAAATCGGCCACAGCCGCCTCCTGAACGTGAAACTCACCCGACGCCGAGGTGACGCCGAGTTCCGAGGTGGGTGCGGCCAGAGAAATCAGCCGAACGGTCTTCTTAATGGGAGAGGACGGTGCGCTCATAACGCGAGTAATATCGCATGGATTGATTTCAAATACAAGCGAGTCACCGCGTTTGAATTCCTACCAGTGGGTTTCGGCGGCGACCAGCAGCGACAGCGCGGTCACCCAAAACCTGGCGGCGGCCGTCCCGGATAGCCGCCAGAACCGAAAGCCTGTTTACTGATCGGTTACCGGGAGGGTCTACCTGCGTCGCCGGCTGGCAAAGATGACTGCCACTGGCAGGATACCTGCCAACATCATCAACGCCGTCGAGGGCTCTGGAGCTTCTTGCACTGTGAGTATTCCAGAATTCCAGAACGAGGCATCCCCAGGCGGTGGAGTGACCGAGTGAAAGGTGCCTAGGGAGGCGAAAGTTCCTACCGCAAACTCGAACACATATCCTGTCGTATTAATGTCGTTAAACTGAATCTGGTCATAACACACGAATGTCCCACAGGCGTTTGGTGAGAAGATGACGGCAGCGATGGCAGGGGGCCCGCCACAATTCACACAAGGGTCCATCTCAGTAGACAAGATAAAAGTCTGGGAAGAGATGAACGAGGGGGAGGTGTACCGAAAACTCTCGTCTCGCACGGGCGGGAAAGCGGATGCCGTGATCCCCGTAATACCGTACCGCATAGGACCGTATTCTTGCCCACGTCCGGCCGGCCCACCTGGACTCGCTGGCACAACCGCCCGCCGCCTGACGGGCACGGTACCCTTGCTTCCTCAGGTGAACCGTGATACTTGTGTCTCCGTTAGCCCCGTTTTAGCGCGCGGGAGGCCGCGCCACCGTTGAGAGGAGACCACACCATGCAAAGACGCGATTTGCTGAAATCCGCAGCCGTTGGAGCCGGACTGACCATTCTGCGAAGCGGCACGCTTCGCGGGCAGAACGCCCCCAGCAACAAATTGAATGTTGCCCTGATGGGCGTTTGGGGCCGGGGAACCGCCCACTATAACGTCCTGCGCAATGAAAACGTGGTCGCTCTGTGCGACGTCAACGATAACCGGACCAAGGAGGCCCTGGCCATCTTCCCCAAGGCCAAAACCTATTGGGACTGGCGCAGGGTGATGGATCAGAAGGACGTCGAAGCCGTCATCATCTGCACCGCCGATCATCACCACGCCTTCATCGCTAATTGGGCCATGAATCGCAACATGCACGTGTACTGCGAAAAGCCCATGGGCATGAGTGTGGAAGAAGTTCGCACGCTGCGTGCCAACTACCTCAGCAAGAAGAGCAGGCTGGCCACCCAGCACGGCACCCAGCGGCACGCCTACCCCAACTTCGAACGCATCCGCGAGTTGATTCTGGATGGCACCATCGGCGATCCGAAGACCATTCACGGCTGGGACGCACGGCAACTTCCCCGCCCCGGCTATCCGGCCGGCGAAGGCATGCCGCCCGCCATCCTCCATTACGAGCAGTGGATCGGCCCCTCACCCTACCACCCGTATAGCCCGCAGTATTTTGGCGGCTCCAGCGGCCTGAACTGCCTCTTCTGGAACATGTACCGCGATTTCGGCGTCGGCGAAATCGATCAGGACGTCAGCGATAAGTACGACCCCAACATCTGTCCGGTGAAGCTGAAGGCAACTTTCGACCATCCGGCCAACAGTTGGCGCGGGCCGGTGCAGGTGGTCTGGTATCAGGGTGGACTGAAACCGACCCCGCCCAAGAGTTACATCGATGTCACGCGGGTGGGCAACGGCGCAATCTTCGAGGGCACCAAAGGCGCTATCTTCGCCGATTTCACCAGCCGCCTGATTATTCCGAACAACGATGACGGCGACCTGACTTACTACAAGCGGCGCGCCAAGCAGGACACGCTGCCGCTGGTCGGCGGCACCGGACAAGTGACACAGGCGCCGCCCCGTCCCGCGGGTGCGGGTGCGGCCCCGGCCGGCGGACGCGGCGCCCAGGCCCGTCGTGGCGGACAGGGTGGGCGCGGCGGTGGTCCGGGTGGCCGCGGTGCGCTGCCTCCCGGCTTTAGCGCCAACCCGAGCGCGGAACCCCAGCCCGGCGGCTTCCCGGCAGTGCAGATGCTCGAAGGCGGCATCCCCGCCGCGTTGGGCATGCCGAATAACGACGTGCAGCGCATATTGACTGCCGAACAAAGCGGCGCCCCCCGTCCGGCGGCCGGCGGCGACGTCTTCCAGGCGGAGTGGATCGACGCCTGCAAAGGCAAGAGCAACACCGTCACCCACGGCACCAGCAGTAAGACGCACTGCGATTTCGATTACTCCGGCACTATGATGGAGCAGATGCTGCTCGGCCTCGTGGCGCACCAGGTGGGCAAGAAGATCACCTATGACCCGGCCACCGGGCGCGTGACCAATGCGCCCGAGGCCAACGACTATCTCAAGCGCACGTACCGCTCCGGCTGGACGCTGAACGGGTAATAGTCGCTCTCTGACAACCGCTCCCAACCCAGAGGGTACCCCCAGGGTCGGGAGCGGTTTCTTCTTAGGCCCCAGGAGACCGCCCATGGCCGCACCCGCGCCCAAGCAACTGCCCCCGAATGCTTATACGCCGCTCCCGTCCGGGACCGTCTATCAACCGCCGGTCGCCGCATCGGAGAAACTGCCCGAACTGACCCCGCGCTCCGTCGGCTGGGGAGTCTTCCTCTGCGTCGTCTTCACCGTGGCCTCCGCATACTCCGGGCTGAAGGTGGGGCAAGTAATGGAAGCCGCCATCCCCATCTCCATCCTGGCCATCGGTCTGGCGCGAGTCTTTCCGCGGCGCTCCACACTGCTCGAAAACGTCATCATCACGGGCATCGGGGGACTCGCGGG
>JAPKZC010000677.1:0-1991 GCA_026394025.1 Candidatus Solibacter sp. | reverse complement strand
GTGGTGGCGGGCGCCATCTTCACCCTGCCCGCGCTCTACATTCTGAAGTTGGACCCGCACCCGGTGCAGACCGTCTTCATCTGCGTGGCGGGCGGCTGCCTGGGCGTCCTCTTCCTGATTCCGCTGCGGCGCTACTTCGTGCGCGACATGCACGGCCTGCTTCCCTACCCCGAGGCCACCGCCATTACCGAAGTCCTGGTGACCGGGGAGAAGGGCGGTTCGCAGGCGAAACTGCTGTTGCAGGCCACCGCCATTTCGGGCGTATACGATTTTCTGGTCACTACGTTCCACGTCTGGAAGGAATATCTGGATTTCCAGTTCGTGCCTGTCATCCGCACACTCACGGAGCGCGCGCGCATCGCGCTCAGCTTCGACGCCATCGGCTTCATTCTCGGCCTGGGCTACGTGATGGGCCTGCGCAGTTCCATGATTCTCTGCGCCGGCGGAGTGCTCTCCAACCTGGTTCTGGTGCCCCTCATCTGGATGATCGGCAGCCACAACACCACGCCCGTCTACCCTGCCGCAATTCCCATCGCGCAGATGACGGCGGCGCAGATCTTCCGCGGCTACGTGCGTTTCATCGGCGTCGGCGCCATCGCCACGGCGGGCATTTTCGGCATCGTGAAATCGCTCCGCATCGTGGCGGATTCCTTCGGCGTGGCGCTCAAGGCCTTCCGTGTGGGCAAGGATGCATCCGGTGAACGCACGGACCGCGATCTGCCCATCCTCAGCATCCTGCTGGGCGTGGTGGTCACCGCGCTCGCCATCGGCGTCTTCCTCGGCCAACTCAGCAGTTCGCCCGCCGTCGTCGTCACCGGCGTGGCACTGGCGCTGCTCTTCTCGTTCTTCTTCGCTTCGGTCGCCGCCAACGCCATCGCCACCACCGCCCGCAACCCGGTCTCGGGCATGACCATGTTGACCGTCATCATCTCCTCCATCGTGCTGCTGCGCTTCGGCGTCTCCGGCACCACCGGCATGTTCTTCGTCATGGCCCTGGCCGGCATGGTGTGCACCGCGCTCTCCGTCTCCGGCCAGAGCATCACGGATTTCAAGGCCGGCTACTGGCTCGGTTCCACACCGGCGGCGCAGCAGAAGGTGAAATTTCTAGGCGTCCTGGCGGCTTCCGTCGCCGCCGGACTGACCATCGTCTTGCTGGCCCGGACTTTCCAATTCGGCGAGGCCGCGCCCGGCGACCTGCGCGTCGTCCTTCCCTCCCCGCAGGCCTCCATCATGAAGGCGCTGGTGGAGGGCTTCATGAGCCATCAGCCCGTGGCCTACATTCTGTTCGGCGCCGGCGCCGCGATTGCGGTTGCCATGGAGATGCTCGGCGTCCCCGCACTCATCTTCGCGCTCGGCATGTACCTGCCCCTGGAACTCAATACGCCCGCGCTGGTGGGCGGCGCTCTGGCCCACTTCATCGGCAAGCGCTCGGAACGCGAGGGCGGCGAGCGCGGCGCCGGGATTCGCGAACGCGGCGTCATCATCGCATCGGGATTGATGGCCGGCGGTGCGCTCGGCGGAGTCTTCGGCGCAGCCTGTCGCGTGCTCCGGAGTTACTCTGAAGATTGGATCCGCACCCCCTTCTACGGCAATGAGGTGGCCTCGCAATTGATTTCGGCCGCCCTGTTCGTCGCACTGTGCGTGTACCTGTGGTTCGGATCTCTTCGGCGGAAGGAGAGAACATGAGCGGGCAGTACGAAGAACTCGTCGGCAACGCCATCCTGGGCATCGACACGATTTGGGGCGGCGACGTCATGTGCGCATCCGGCACCGGCCGCTTCATCGCCGATTCCTGGTTCAGCGACGCACCGCTGCCGCGCGCCTACACAGTGGCCCAAGCCGCGCCCGTCCGCCAGAGTGGAGGCGTCTCCGCCAAGGTGCCGGACGTTGCCGCTATCGATGCCTACCTAGCGCAGGTGGATATCCCCGGCGCCATCGCCGGCATGAAGACCGCCGCAGCCGCGTCCGGCGGACTGCGCGGCGAATATCTG
>JAPKZC010000181.1:1989-2928 GCA_026394025.1 Candidatus Solibacter sp. | reverse complement strand
TACCTTGTCGGCAAACTTCGCGATAAACTGCTTCATGGCGTTCCTTTCTTCTCCGGTGCGTGTCTGGATAACACTACATCGTACGAAGATTCGGAACGCCTCTTCAATTTGGTTGCGGCTCTGCCGCGCTATGTCTCTGCGGTGAAGTCGCCTTCTCGTTTGGTTCCGGCTGCGCCGGGTTAGGGAGCGCTTGTCCGATGCGGGATTGTATCCTGGGGACATGCGAATCGTTGGCGTTTTCGCGGTGGCGGTGTGCGCCGCCGCCGGGCAGGCACCCTTTACGCTCGACCAGGTATTGAGCGCGGCGTTTCCCTCCGAACTGACCGCGGCGTCCGCCGGGGGCAAGGTGGCGTGGGTTTCGGCAGCCAAGGGCGTGCGCAATATCATGGTGGCCGCGCCGCCCGCCTATCAGGGGCGCAAGATCACGGCATACACGGAAGACGATGGCCAGGAGCTGCTGGAACTGCGCTGGACGCCCGATGCGTCGGCGGTGGTATACGTGCGCGGCGGCAGCGCCAACGGGCGCGGCGAGATTCCGAATCCGGCGCTGAACCCCGCGGGGGCAAGCGAGGATGTTTGGACCGTGGCGATGGACGGGTCCGCGCCGCGCAAGATCGGTGAGGGCAATTCGCCGGCAGTGTCGCCAAAGGGCGATCGGGTGGTATTCGTGCGGCGCGGGCAACTCTGGATGGCGCCCATCGATGGCAAGTCCACCGCCTCGCAACTGCTCAAGGCGCGCGGAGAATGTGCGCGCCCCGTGTGGTCGCCCGACGGCGCGCGGATCGCGTTCACCAGCGCGCGCGGCGATCACGGCTTCATCGGGGTCTACGATGTGGCGGCGAACTCGCTGCGCTATCTCGACCCCAGCACGGATGACGATCGCGAGCCTGAATGGTCGCCCGATGGGCGCAGCATTGCATTCCTCCGCGTGCTTTCGTG